>CAZKTK010000041.1:0-12574 GCA_964555535.1 uncultured Rhodospirillaceae bacterium | reverse complement strand
GTCCCTGCCCGCGAGGCGCGCTTCGAGGCCCATCTTGGAATCGGCGCGGAGCTTCTCTTCCTCGCTCAAGCCTTCCGCAAGCTCGGGCAGGCTTGGCAGCATGGGATCCCTTCGCGCGACCATGAAGGCGCAGCGCTGGGCGATGACAAGCGTGTTGTCGATCGCCTCGGGCAGGTCGGCGAATTTGGCCCGCATCTCCTCCGCCGTGGCCAAGTGATGTGCGGGAGAGACGCTGGGCCGGTCGTCTTGTGAGACATAAGTGCCAGCCGCGATGCAAAGCAGCGCATCGTGCGCCTCGTGCATTTGGGTATCGGCGAAGAATGCTTCGTTGGTGGCGACCAGCGGCAGGTCATGAGCGTAGGCAAGCCCGATCAACGCGTCCTCGATACGATCCTCAGCCGGCAGCCCGTGGCGTTGGAGCTCGATATAGAGGCGGTCCGCAAACAGCGATTTCAGTTGCACCAGGGCGGATTCGGCATCACCTGCTCGATCCTCGGTCAAGCGCCGTCCTATGGGGCCGCGCAGGCCGCCGCTGAGGGCAATCAGGCCATCGCTATGGCCCTCGAGATCATCCAGCGCAATTTGCGCCGGCTCCCCCTCGGGCCCTTCGAGAAAGGCCTTGCTGACGAGCTTTATGAGATTCTGCCAGCCCGCATCCGATTGTACGAGCAGCACCAGCTGATCGGGTTCGGCGCCATCGCCCGAAATGGCAAGCTGACAGCCGATAATGGGCTGTACGCCCTCCTTGGCACAAGCCAGCGAGAACTCCAGCGCGCCGAACAGGTTTCCCGTATCGGTGACGGCAACGGCCGGCATGCCCTGTTCGGCGCAGCGCTTGGCCAGCGCAGCGATACGCACGGCGCCTTCCGACAGCGAATAGGCCGTGTGGACCCTGAGATGAACGAAATCTGCGTGCGGCATGCTCATACCCCAAACCGTGAGATTGGCATGCCGGCAGGGGCGAGTCACGCCGGCGACAAGAGCCGCAGCGTGCCTTCGTTCCCGGTCTCACACATGCATTGCCGAACGCATACGACGGCGAATCGTAGCGGAATATTCGCACCTGTGAGCTACTTCACTGACCGGCCGCACAGATGCCGTCACTCTGGTGGTCTTGCTTGGGAGCTTAGAGCTCTTCAGGAGCCTGACGAGGATTGCATGAAGCCTTGCGACATGGATATCAGCGCCACCGCTACGAAGCTCGTCAATGCCCACGGCACGGATGCCGGCCTTGTCGCGCGGCAATGGGCAATCTGCGCCAAGAAAGCCGGCGATCCCAATCGCCACAGGGCCTAGCTTCAAGTACAGAACACTATAAATAAATTATGCTCTGACAGTCTATTAAGAAAATCTTTTGATATTAAACCTCAATTCCCGCCAGAACCCCGGACCGCAGAATAACCGACCGATCCATCCGGCCTGCCACACTGGAATCGTGCGTGGCAATCAGGGCGCTTAGGCCCTCCTCCCGCACCAGACGCAACAGCTCCTCGAAGACCAAGCTTGCCGTTTCCGGGTCGAGATTTCCCGTCGGCTCGTCCGCCAGCAACAGCGCCGGGCGATTGGCCAGCGCGCGTACCATGGCAACCCGCTGCTGCTCGCCGCCGGAAAGCTGGGCGGGGCGATGCCCCGTGCGGTCCGACAGGCCGACGCGCTCCAGCATTTCCCCGGCCCGTGCCTTGGCGGCCGACCGGCTCTCGCCGGCAATCATCTGCGGCAGCATGACGTTCTCCAACGCCGAGAACTCCGGCAGCAGATGATGGAACTGATAGACGAAGCCGAGCAGCTTGCGGCGCAGCGCCGTACGCTCGCGATCGCCGAGCCCGCTGCAAAGATTTCCGGCGATGGAAACCTCGCCGCCGTCCGGACGCTCAAGCAGCCCCGTCACGTGCAGCAGGGTGGATTTGCCCGAACCTGATGGTCCCAACAGGGCCACCATCTCGCCTTCGCCGATATCCAGCGAGGCACCGCGCAGCACTTCCAGCGTGCGCCCGCCCTGCTCGAAGCGGCGGACAATGCCGGCGAGTCGGAGCACCGGCTCACTCATAGCGCAACGCCTCCACCGGATCGAGGCGCGCCGCGCGCCAGGCGGGATAGATCGTGGCGAGGAATGACAGGCCGAGGCTGATCAGTGCGATAGTCATGACCTCGCTTGGATCTATCTTCGCCGGCAGGCGGGTCAGGTAATAGATCTCGGGTGGGAATACCGTGCCGAACAAGCTCTCCACCCAGCCCTGGATGGTCTGGATGTTGAGCGTAAAGGCCACGCCCACGATCACGCCCGACAGAGTGCCGATGGTGCCGATCGAGGCTCCCGTCAGGAAGAAGACGCGCAGGATGGTTGCCCGCGTCGCCCCCATGGTGCGCAGGATGGCGATGCCCTTGCCCTTGTCGTGCACAAGCATCACCAGGCTGGAGATGATGTTGAAGGCGGCGATGAGAATGATCAGGGTCAGGATCAGGAACATCACGTTGCGCTCCACCTTGAGCGCATTGGCCAGATACTGGTAGTTCGACTGCCAGGGCGAGGCGTAGGCTATGCCCTGCACCTCCGCGTTGATCTCCTGCGCGGCGAGCCAGGCCAGGTCCGGGTCGTCCACGAAGACCTCGATCTGGTTGACCATGTCCGGCAATTGGAAATGCACTTGCGCCTGGGGCATCGGCATGAAAACGAGCAGATTGTCGTATTCCGACATGCCCAGCCGGAAGGTACCGAGCACCGGATAGGCCCTGGCGCGGGGAACGGTGCCGAAAACGGTGGCCTTCCCTTCCGGTGCAATGATGGTCACCTCGCCGCCCGGCTGAACGCCCAGGTAACGCGCCAAACGACTGCCCACCAGCACACCGTCTTCGTTACCGAAACGCTCCATGGCACCTTCGGTCATCTCCTCGGCATTCAAGGATCGCGCGCGCAATTGCTCGGGTTTGAGGCCCCGGACCAGGGCACCGCGGGCGCGCCCGGCATTGGTGATCATCACCTGTTGCTGGATCTGTGGTGTGGCGCGCCGCACATCTGCCCGCTCACGCAATGTCGCAGCCAGCGCATCGAAATTCTCGATGCCCGTCGCCGATCCCGCCGGCTGAACGGTAACGTGGCCGTTGATCCCGAGCAGGCGGCTCAGCAGTTCCTCGCGAAACCCGCTCATAACAGAAAGCACGACGATCAGGGTGGCGACGCCAAGCCCGATGCCGACCAGTGAGAAGCCAGCGACGACGGAGATGAAGCCTTCGCGCCGGCGTGCGCGCAGATAGCGCCATGCCACCCAGCGCTCGAGGCGTGAGAACACGCTAGCCCGCGAGCCTTGCCAAAGCGGATTCGGGCGACAGCGTCTCTGCCTCACCGCCGCCACGGGCCTTCAGTTCCACGGTGCCGGACTTGAGCCCGCGCGGCCCGACCACCACCTGCCAGGGCAGGCCGATCAGCTCCATGGCGGCGAACTTGACGCCAGCACGCTCGTCGCGGTCGTCGTAGAGCACGTCGGCACCGAGCTTCGCGTAAAGGTCCTCGCAGGCCGCGTCGCAGGCCTCGTCGCCGGCCTTGAGATTGACGATGCCGACCTTGAAGGGTGCCACGGCCTCCGGCCAGATGATGCCGGCGTCGTCATGGCTCGCCTCGATGATGGCGCCCACCAGACGTGAGACACCAATCCCGTAGGAGCCCATCTCGACGGTGATGGCCTCACCGTCCGCGCCTGTCACGACCGCGCCCATGGCTTTCGAGTATTTGGTGCCAAAATAGAAGATGTGTCCGACCTCGATGCCGCGCGCGGTGCGCTGGCGGTCCGCCTCGACGGCCTTGTCAAAGGCTGCCGCATCGTGCTCCTCGTCCGTGGCGGCATAGTGGCTGGTCCAGTCCTCGACCATCGGCGCCAGGTCGGCGCGATAGTCGATATCGTCGGCCAGGATGTCGCGTTCAAGTAGCGCGGCGTCGCAAAACACCTCGCTCTCGCCCGTATCCGCCAGAACGATGAACTCGTGGCTCATGTCGCCGCCGATCGGCCCGGCGGCAGCGCGCATGGGGATGGCCTGCAGGCCCATGCGGGCGAAGGTGCGCAAATAGGCGATGAACATGCGGTTATAGGAGCGCCGTGCGCCATCCATGTCGAGGTCGAAGGAATAGTTGTCCTTCATCAGAAATTCGCGGCCGCGCATGACGCCGAAGCGCGGACGCACCTCGTCGCGGAACTTCCACTGAATTTGATATAGGTTCTTAGGAAGGTCACGATAGCTTTTGATATTGTGGCGAAAAATATCCGTTATAACTTCCTCGTGCGTCGGCCCGAAGAGCATGTCCCGCTCGTGCCGGTCGGTGATGCGCAGCATCTCGCGGCCATAGTCGTCGTAGCGGCCGCTCTCGCGCCACAGGTCCGCCGGCTGGATAGCGGGCATGAGCAACTCCTGGCAGCCCGCCGCGTCCATCTCTTCGCGCACGATCTGTTCCACCCGGCGCAGCACGCGGTGGCCCAGCGGCAGCCAGCTATAGATGCCGGCACTCGATTGGCGGATCATGCCGGCGCGCAACATCAGCCGATGCGAGACGATCTGCGCCTCGCTCGGGTTTTCCTTGAGCGTGGGAAGGAAATATTCGGAAAGTCGCAAAGCTAACCTATGGAAAAAGTGGGGAACCGACACGCCCAATGTAGGGGTGCCTCCCCCTCATGGCAATATCTGCTGCAGCTCCGCGCAGGCCTCGGCGAGAGCGTGCTGGGCCGGGTCCGATAGCCGTTTCTCGCCGAGATAGGCGACGCCGCGGCGCACCGTCACCATGCCCACGTCGATTTCGGCACTACCGAGGATCGGCAGCAGCTTGGGCGGCAGCTTCACGTATTGCGTCAGGGGTATGCGCGGATCGACGGCCACATCGTCCGCATCGAGAGATAAAGGCTCGTGCCCCGGCAGGTCGGCGGGCGCGACCGGATCGCCATGCACATCAACGCCCGGCTCGTAAGCCACGCCGGGCTCGGCATGATGCGCCACGAGGTTTGCACAATCCGCGTCCGTGATGGTGACCGTTGCGGTCTCCTCCGCTGCGGCGGCCGACGTGACCAAGAGCAAGGCTGCAATTATGCGCATGGCGACTTTCTTGATGACGGAACGATACCTTCCCAGTATGGTTCATGCCACTGGAGGACACGGCGTCTCAGGGGGGCCGTCTGCCCGAGTCCAGGGAGGTATAACAAAAAGCAGCCGATCGCGACCCATTTCAAAAACAATGTGCGGCGCGGCCTCGAAGCGAGGTAGGCGACAAACATCTGGCAAGGCCGCGCGCCTTGCCTTTTTTTTGCCCTTAGAGCGCTTCATGGCTAGTTGGACTGGGGCGACAACCACTCCCGCAAGGGCAGCCAGCCAGCTTCCGCAGAAAAATACACCGTCGCCGTAATCGTCGTTGCGATGGCAGTGGTGACAAGCGCCTTGGTGATCATGCGCGCCTTTACGGGCGCGCCGGGCTCATTGCCGGGTTCGGGATTCTCGTCGCGCTGCACACCGAAGGGCAACGTGGTGAACAGCACCAGCCACCATGTGATGATGAACAGGACGATCACGCCGGCCGTGCTCATGCCTGCTCGATCTCCACCAGGGTGCCGTAAAGGTCTTTCGGGTGGAGAAACAGCACCGGCTTGCCATGGGCCCCGATCCGCGGCTTGCCATCGCCCAGAACGCGAAGACCGTCCGCCTGCAAGCGCTCGCTCGCCGCATGGATATCCGCCACCTCGTAGCAAACGTGATGCACACCGCCGCCGCTGTTGCGCTCGAGAAATCCCGCAATGGGTGACCCCTCGCCGAGCGGGTGCAGCAGTTCGATCTTGGTATTCGGAAGGGTGACGAAGACCGTCGATACGCCATGTTCCGGCAAATCGACGGGTTCCGACACTTCGGCACCGAGGGTGCCGGCGTACATCGCAGCCGCGGCTGCCAAGTCCGGCACGGCGATAGCGATGTGGTTCAAGCGACCGATCATGTCCACTCCTTTATTGATGCGCAGGCTATACCGCCACGGTGCCGTCGGTCTCAAGCTGAATCACCACGCGTTCGGCAAGTTCCACAGCCGTTGTCAGCCCATCCAGCACCACAGCCCTGGCACCGGCCTCCCGCAAGGCATCCGCATCGCTTTGTTCTGGCGCCCGCGCGATGATGCAGGCAGCCGGCGCCAAGCGCTGTGCCAGCATGGCAATACGCGAGGCCACACGCGGCTCCGGCACGGCGATAACGACAACGGCGGCCTGTTCTACATGGGCGGCGCGCAGCACTTCGGTTCGCGTCGCATTGCCGAAATAGACCGGCAGATTGCGCCCGCGCGCCGCACGGACGCGCTGGGAATCCGCATCGAGCACGAGCAACGGCGTGCCGAGGCCGAGCAAATGGCGGCTGAGCGCCATACCGACCTGGCCGAAACCGATGATGAGAACGTGGCCGTGAAGCTCGCCGCTATCAGCATCGAGACGAGCAAGGCGGCTCGATGCCTCGCCCTCGAAACGGTCCAGCCGGTTGCGGAAGGCCGCGGCGAGCAGCGGCGTGACCAGCATCGACACCGCAACGGCGACGATAAGCAGATTTGCCGTTGTCGATACCAAGAGACCGGCAGTGGCAGCAATGCCAAGAAGCACGAAGGAAAATTCGCTGCCCTGGGCCATCAGGCCGGACAGTTGCACGCCGAGCCGCCGCCCGAAGCCGAGCGACAAAGCGATAACGAACAGCAGCACGGCCTTTACGAGTACGATGCCGCACACGAGAGCGGCCACGGCAAAGGGTTCGGCCATGGTCAGTTGGAGGTCGACCTTCATGCCGACGGTCATGAAGAAGAGCCCGAGAAACAAGCCCCTGAAGGGGGCGATATCGGCTGCGATCTGATGGCGGTAGGGTGTGTCCGCTACCATCAGGCCGGCCAGAAAAGCGCCCAGTGCCGCCGACAGTCCGGCATGCTCCGTGGCCCAGCTTGCGGACAGCACGACAAGCAACGTCAAGGCAACGAAGAGCTCCGGCGTGCGCAGGGCTGCCACGTGATTGAGCAGGTACGGCAAGACCAGACGAGCACCTAGGACCACCATGGCAAGCGCGACGGTGCCGCCAAGCACCAGGGCGCCAATATCCGTATCGCCTCCGCCCATCGTGGTCACCATGACCAGCAGCGGTCCGACGGCGATGTCCTGAACGATTAGGGTGGCGATCGCCAGGCGACCAAGATGGGTCAGCGTGCGCCCAAGCTCGCCCAATATCTGAATGACGATCGCGGTGGAAGACAAGGCAAGCGCGCTGCCGACAACCACGGCGGCCTCAACGGAAGTGCCGAGCCCATAGGCTGCTGCGCCAAAGGCTCCTGCGGTCAGAACCACCTGGGTGATGGCCAGGGCATAGACCCGCGCGCCCAGCAGGCGCAAGCGTTCGAGCTTGATTTCCAGGCCGACATTGAAAAGCAGAAAGACGACGCCGAACTCTGCCAGCGGCGCTATGGCGTGTACGTCATCGACGATGCCCGCACCGGACGGGCCGATGGCGACGCCGGCAATGAGGAGTCCCACCACCGTACCCATGCGAAGAGACGCAAACAGCCCCGCAAATACGATGAATGCCGCGAGGATGAAGAGCGCCTGTGTCACACGCGAACCAGCTCCACACTCACCTTCGGACGCTTGTCATAGGTTCGCCGCAGCAGGCGGCGCACCGCGAGGCGGGCGCACTCGCAAACAGCCTCATCGTCATTCCGCTTGGATCTGGACAGGCCCTCCACCGCATCGGCTGCGGCATCGGCCAACATGCCGCCGGGAACGGCGCCATCGATATGCACGCCCTCTGCCCGCCAGCGCGGCTCTGCCAGGAGTTTGCCGCCGCCGTCCATGACCAGGGTGACAAACACAACACCGTCGCGCATCAATTGGCGGCGCGACCGCAGCACGTCGCTGTCGATCGCTATCAGGGCATTGCCGTCCAGTGCCAATCTGCCGGCAGGAACATGATCGACAATCTCCGCCGGCCCAGGCGCCAGTTGGAGAACGGTGCCGTTCTCGACCAGACCGACTTGCGGCACTTGCAGCGATTTCGCGAGCGCCCCGTGCTCGGCGAGGTGGCGCCGTTCGCCGTGCACCGGAACAGCAATTTCCGGCCGCGTCCAACCATACATCTGCGCCAGCTCGTCCCGCGCGGGATGGCCGGAGACATGAACGAAATGGTCGGATTCCGTTACCACTTCGATGCCCTGCGCCGACAAATTGTCATAGAGACGGTAGATCGCCTTGTCGTTACCGGGAATGACCTTGGAGGAGAATATCACAAGATCGCCGGGACCCAGCGAAATGCGCGGGTGGGCATCGACGGCGATCTTGGCCAGGGCCGCTCGCGGCTCTCCCTGGCTACCCGTTGCCAGGATCACCAGCTTGTCCGGTGGCAGGTATCCCGCTTCATCGTCCGAGAGCAATGGCGGCAAGTCCCGCAAATAGCCGGCCTCGCGTGCGGCCTCGACAGCTCGCCACAGACTGCGCCCGGCCAGCACGACCTGCCGGCCATGATGATGCGCCACCTTGACGACGGTCTCGATGCGCGTGACGTTCGAGGCGAAGGTCGTGACGAGTATCCGGCCCGAACGGTCGACGAACAGTTCGTCAAGGCTGCGCCGGAGCGCGCCCTCGGAGCCCGACTCGCCCGGCACGAAGACATTGGTCGAATCACAGACCAGCGCAAGTACACCCTCGTCCCCGATTCCCCGTAACGCCTCATCGTCCACGCCGTCGCCGATCAATGGCTCGGGATCCACCTTGAAATCGCCGGTGTGCAGCACCGTGCCGAGGCGTGTCCGTATGGCAACGGCGTTGGGCTCCAGCGTCGAATGCGTGACGGCTATCATCTCCATATCGAACGGTCCGACTTCGAATCTCGCGCCGAGCGGAATGATATGCAGGGGAACTTTTTCCTCCAGGCCGACTTCCGCAAGCTTGCGCCGCAGCAAGGCTGCGGTAAATGGCGTCGCATATACCGGACAGCGCAGCTGAGACCAGAGATAGGGGACAGCGCCGAGATGGTCCTCGTGGGCATGGGTCAGGACGATCGCCAGCAGGTCGTCACGCCGCTCGACAATGAACGTGGGGTCCGGCATGACCAGTTCGATGCCCGGCAGATCCGGCTCGCCGAAGGTGACGCCGAGGTCGAGCATCACCCACTTGCCGTCAAGCCCGTAGAGATTGAGATTCATGCCGATCTCGCCGGAGCCGCCGAGAGGCAGAAAGATCAGCGCTTCGTCTGCATCGCTCACGTGTCGTTCATCCGATGGATGCGACATAGCCCGAAGAGGGTCAAGTCTGGCTCCACAACATCTATGGCATCGGTGGCATCGCTGAAGAGCGGCGCAAGCCCACCGGTGGCGACAACGCGCATGGGCTTGCCAACTTCGCCGCGAATGCGCCCTATCACCCCTTCCAGCATGCCCACATAGCCCCAATAGACGCCGGACTGCATGGCCTCCAAGGTGCTGCGGCCAACCACATGCCCCGGCCGCTCGACGGCAATGCGCGGAAGTTTTGCCGCCGCCCGGTCGAGCGCCTCGAGCGACAAGTTGACGCCGGGCGCGATCACGCCACCCTTGTAATCCCCGTCCGCACTGACGACATCGAGGGTGGTCGCGGTACCGAAATCGATAACGATCAACCAACCTTCATGGCGTGCATGGGCGGCAACGGCGTTGACCAGACGATCGGCGCCGACCTCGCCCGGCCGGTCGATATGGATGCTAAGGCCGAGATTCATGTCGGCATCCACGACCCGCGCCTGGCAATTGAAATATCGCTCGCAAAGCACTGTCAGCTGATAGAGCGCCTGGGGCACCACGGTCGCGACAATCGCACTGCCGATATCATCCGAAGCGATATCCCGCAGGCTCATCAACTGGGTAAGCCAGACAGCGTATTCGTCTGCCGTGCGGTTCCCGACCGTGGCCGTGCGCCAGGAATCGAGCAGCACATCCCCGGCATAGACAGCGAACACCACATTCGTGTTGCCGGCATCTATCGCCAGGAGATAGCGCCCGCTCATGCCGCCACCGGAAACACTTCGCCGGCCTCGACCCGCCTCACCCGGCCATCGTCGAGGCGGGCGAGCAGCGCCCCATCCTCGGCCAGATCGAGAAAAGTGGCGGCAAAGCGTTCCTCGCCAATGCGCACTTTCATGCGTTCGCCGAGGCCATGCGCCCGCGCAAGCCAGCCGTCACGCACCGGCTGGAATCCCTTGTCCTGCCAGATCTCTCGCCAATTCTGGAAATGCCGCGCGAACGCCTCCAACATATCTTCTACGGCGATGGCGCCGGCCCCTTCGGCTGCCAGATCCGTCGCGGGGAACTCGGTTCCCTCAGGGTGGCTGAGGAGATTCACTCCGGCACCCATAATCATCCAGTCTAGGCTCTGATTCTCGCCAAGGGATGATTCGAGCAATATGCCGGCGCATTTGCGTCCACGCACGAGCACATCGTTCGGCCATTTGTGGGAGATTTCCCGCAACAGCGGCGAGCACTCCGTGATGGCGTCGGCCAAGGCGACAGCGGTGGCGAATGACAATCGTGCTGCTTCACCCACGGAGCAATCCGGCCTGAGAATGATCGAGAGGTAGAGATTCCCGACCGGCGATGTCCAATACCGGCCGCGGCGCCCCCTGCCCTGGATCTGTTCGCGCGCCCAGATCAACGTGCCGTCGGCTGCACCATCCTCGGCCCGGCGTTTGGCTTCATCGTTGGTGCTGCCGATACTCTCGAAGGCAACGAGGTCGTATGCCGACGGTAGCGACAGCGGCGAACTCATTGAAATAGCGCGGCCGCAGCTACCCCGGCGCCGGCCACCAAGGGGCTCGGATTGACGAAGAACAGCAGGATAACCACGCTGGTGCCACCGATAACCAAGGCCAGTTCCCGCTCCAGCGGCGTGTCGAAGCCCTCGCCCGGCTCGTCGAAATACATGATCTTGACGATGCGCAGGTAATAGAAGGCACCGACGACGCTGGCCAGGAGGCCGATGATGGCCAGCTCGTACAAGCCCGCATCGACCGCCGCCAGGAAGACATAGAGCTTGCCGAAAAAGCCCGCGAGCGGCGGAATGCCGGCCATCGAGAACATAAGTATACCAAGAGCCAAAGCGAGCAAGGGCTGACTGCGGGCGAGACCCGCAAGATCGCCAATGTTCTCCAGCATCTGTCCCCGCGCGCGCATGGCGAGAATGCAGGCGAAGGTACCGATGGTCATGATCAGGTAAATCGCCATGTAGATGATCACGGCACGAACGCCAAGCTCATTGCCCGCCGCAAGACCGACAAGGGCGTAGCCGACATGGCCGATGGAGCTGTAGGCCATCAGCCGCTTGATATTGGTCTGATAGACTGCGGCAAAAGCGCCCAGCACCATGGAAGCGATGGCGATAAACACCACCACCTGGCGCCATTCGCCGACCAGCCCGCCGAACGGATCGACCAGCACGCGCACGAACAATGCCACGGCAGCAACCTTCGGCGCCGCCGCGAAGAAGGCTGTGATGGCGGTGGGTGCGCCCTCGTAAACGTCCGGCGTCCACATGTGGAACGGCACGGCGGATATCTTGAAGGCAAGACCGGCCGCAACGAAAACCAGCCCGACGATCAAGCCGACCGATGGGTGATCCCCGCTGAGCGCAGCCGCCAGCATGTCGAAGTTCGTGCTACCCGCAAAGCCATAGACGAGCGAGCAGCCGTAGAGCAGCATGCCCGACGACAGGGCGCCGAGAATGAAATATTTCAGGCCCGCTTCGGTCGAACGGCGATTGTCCCGCTTGATCGCCGCGATAACGTAGAGCGGCAGGCTGTGCAGCTCGACGCCTACATACAAGGACATCAGATCATTCGCCGAGATCATCATCAACATGCCAAGGGTGGCAAAGGTGATGAGACCGGCATATTCGAACTGTCCAAGCTGCTCGCGCGCACGGTAGCCGTTGGCGATGATCAGGGTCAGCGCAGCGCCGATGAGCACCAACCCCTTCATGAAGCGTGCGAAAGCATCGGCAACGAACAGCCCGCCGAATGCGAGGCGGGATTCGCCGGGCGCCATGAACAGCAGCAGGAAGGCCCCAAACATGCCAAGCAAAGCGATGGCGGTTGCCGAACCGTCGGTCTGATCGTCGCCGCGCCGGAACACGCCAACCATCAGGATCACCACCGCGGCAGCTAGCAGAACCAGCTCGGGAAGCGCCGGAGCAAGATCGGGAAAGGCGTTCATTGGGCCGCCATCTCAATAGGCGGCGGAGCCGCCGCAGGTTGCGCCTGTACCATCAGATTTTCGACCGAGACATGCATCACGTCGAGGAAGCTGTTTGGGTATATGCCCATCCATAGCACCGCCAGGATCAACGGGGCGAATATCATGATCTCGCGGCGATCAAGGTCGAGGATTGCCTTGAGCTCATCCTTGGTCAGCGCCCCGAAAATCACCCGGCGATAGAGCCACAGCATGTAAGCTGCACCGAGGATCACACCGAGTGCGGCAAGCGCCGCCACCCAGGTGCTGACCTGGAAGATGCCCAGAAGCACCAGAAGCTCGCCACTTTCAATCGTCAGGCTCTGATCGTTAATGACC
>CAZKTK010000040.1:0-12593 GCA_964555535.1 uncultured Rhodospirillaceae bacterium | reverse complement strand
CCGCCACCCTGGCCTTGTGCCGTCCAGAGAAATAAGCGACAGATCGTACCTAAGACACAGGTCGCGATCGTGGCCCTATTCCGCCGCGGCCCAAGGGCGCGTGTGGTCCGACCGGGGGGCATCCCTTAGGATGGCGATGCGGAGTGTGCGGCTTTTTTTCAGGGAAGGTGTTGGACATGGAGCTTGGACTTGCCGGCAAATCGGTGCTGATTACCGGCAGCTCGAAAGGCATCGGGCTTGCCTGCGCCCACGGCTTTGCCGCCGAGGGCTGCGACGTGCATCTGGTGGCACGGACCGCAGACGATCTGGAGCGCGCGCGCGCGGATATCGCGGGGCGCTATCAGGTTCAGGTCACCACCTCGGCGCTTGATCTGAGCGACAGCGCCAATGTGGGCCGGCTCGTCGAGGCCGCCGGCAACATCGACATCCTCGTCAACAACGCGGGCGCCATCCCTGCCGGGGACATCGACGATGTGGACGAAGCGCGCTGGCGCGAGGCCTGGGACCTCAAGGTCTACGGTTACATCAACGTGACCCGCGCTTTTCTGGGGCCCATGAAGGCGCGCGGAAGCGGCGTGATCATCAACGACATCGGCACTGGCGGCGAGAAGCTCGACTACAATTACATCGCGGGCGCCGCCGGCAATGCGTCCCTGATGGCCTTCACCCGCGCCATCGGCAGCCGCGCCATCTATGCCGGTGTGCGCGTGGTGGGCGTCAATCCGGGCCCGGTGGAGACCGATCGCATCCAAACCCTGATGCGCCAGAAGGCGGTGGCGGAGTTCGGCGACGAAGACCGTGCCGCCGAGTACTACGCCAACTGGCCGATGGAGCGCTTCGCGCGGCCGGACGAAGTCGCCGACCTGATCGTCTTCCTGGCGTCGGATCGCGCCAGCTATGTTTCCGGCACCGTGGTCACCATCGACGGCGGCATGGTCAACAACAACTCCATGCTCTGATCACAGCGGCGCCCTTGCGCCCGACAGCAAGGGCGTGGTGAAGTGCGCTAAGCGGTAGCAAGGGAGCACAGCATGGCTATTCCATTGGCGGGTATCTGGCGGACCTATCGCGGGCTCGTGCATGATCCCGTGGCCGTCTATCGGCATATGGGAAAGGATGGCGGCCTGCACTTTCAGCGCATCGGGGTGAGCACCGTGGCCACGGTGACCGATCCCGCCATCCTGCGCCACGTGCTGATAGGCAAGGCCGAGAACTATGCCAAGACACCCATCGCCCGAGCCCTGCTCGAACCCATTCTCGGGCGCGGCCTGCTGACCAGCGAGGGCAGTTTCTGGCGCCGCCAGCGGCGCATCGCGGCACCCGCCTTCCATCACAGGCGCATCACCGCCTTTGCCGATATGATGGTGGCGCTGACCGAGGACATGCTGGCGGGCTGGGAAGCGGCGGCAACCGACGGCCGGCCGCTCGACATGCAGGCGGAGATGTCGCGCCTGACCATGAAGGTCATCACCCGCGCCATGTTCTCCGACAATCTGGGCGACGACGAGGCGCGCGAGGTCAGTGAAGCGATCCGCGTGTTGAGCCGACACAAGCTGAGACTGCGCGACCTGATCGGCGTGCCCGAATGGCTGCCGCGCCTGCCCGACCGGAACATCGCTAGTGCGCTAGGCACCGTCGACCGCACCGTTGCGCGCCTTATCGGCGAACGCCGCGCGGACGGGCGCGACCGCGGCGATTTTCTGAGCATGCTCATGCTGGCCGAGGACGAAGAGACCGGCGAACGCATGTCCGACCGCCAATTGCGCGACGAGGTGATCACCATGTTCGTCGCCGGCCACGAGACCACGGCGACGGCGCTCGTCTGGACCCTCTACGCCCTCGACCGCCACAGAGAGGCTGAGGCTCGACTGCATGAGGAGGTCGATACAGTGCTGGCAGACGGCCCGCCCGGCCTCGCCGATCTGGAGCGCCTGCCCTATACGCGCCGGGTCATCGAAGAGACCATGCGGCTCTATCCCACCGTGCCCCAGGTCGCCCGCCAGGCGATCGCCGAAGACAGTATCGACGGCACGCCCGTGCCCAAGGGCGCCATCATCAACATGAACATCTGGCTTGCCCATCGCGATCCGGAGGTCTGGACCGACCCCGAGACCTTCGATCCGGACCGCTTCGAGCCAGGCCGCGCCGGCAACCGGCCCAAGCTCGCCTATTTTCCCTTTGGCGGTGGGCCGCGCATTTGCATCGGCAACAATTTTGCCATGATGGAGGCGCATCTGATACTGGCCACGGTGGCGCGCCGTTGGCGCCTGCGTCTGCCTGACGGCCATGAGGTGCGGCCGGTCGGCAATATCGTACTGCGGCCGCGTCATGGTCTGCCGATGCATTTGGAACGGCGCGGTTGAGCCGGAGGGCGCTTCCGGGTACCGTTTAACGTGCGAGATACTACCAAGGCTTATCGACAATGAGCGACGACGGAGTCGTAAAGCGCTTGGCCGCGATACTGGTGGCCGACGTGGTTGGCTATTCGCGGCTGATGGGGGACGACGAGCGGGCGACCATCGCCGCGCTCGACGCCTCGCGCGATGTTTTTCGCGAGCATATCGAGGCCAATGGCGGACGCGTGGTGGACATGGCAGGCGACAGCGTGCTCGGCGTTTTCGCCAGTGCCGCGGGCGCGGTTACCGCTGCCGTGGCGATCCAGGAAACCCTGGCCGAGGCCAACGCAGCACGGCCGGATGCCCGGCGCATGGCCTATCGCATCGGCGTCAATTCCGGCGACGTACACGAGAAGCACGACGGCACCGTCTATGGCGACGGCGACAATATTGCCGCCCGCCTGGAATCGCTTGCCGATCCGGGCGGCGTCGCCATCTCAGGCGTGGTGCACGAGACAGTGCGTGGCCGCGTGGCCGCGTGGCCGCGACCTTCGCCGATATGGGCGAGCACGAGGTGAAGAACATCGCCGAGCCGGTTCGCGCCTGGCGGCTGATGGGACAAGACGAAGAGGCCCCGGCCATGGCCGCCGAGGAAGCGACGATATTCGACCAGCCGGCCATCGCCGTTCTGCCCTTCGACAATATGAGCAACGATGCGGAGCAGGATTATTTTGTCGACGGCCTGACCGAGGACATCATCACGGCCCTTGCCGCCTGGCGCTCGTTTCCGGTCATCGCGCGCAACTCGACCTTTGCCTACAAGGGCAAATCGCCGGACATTCGCGCGGTGGGCCAGGCGCTTGGTGCGCGCTACGTCCTCGAGGGCGGCATCCGCAAAGGCGGCAACCGTATCCGTATTACCGCCCAGCTGATCGATGCGGAAACCGGCCATCACCTCTGGGCAGAGCGCTTCGACCGACAGCTCGAGGATATCTTCGAGCTTCAGGACGAGATTACCCGGCGCATTACCGCCACCGTGGCCCCCGAGGTGGAGCGCGCCCAGCAGAAGCTTTCGACGGTCAAGGCGCCGAGCGATCTCGGCGCCTGGGACCATGCCCAGCGCGGCATGGCGGCGCTGGCGGATTTCACCAAGGAGGGCAATGCGCGTGCCCGCGAGATGTTTGCGGAAGCCCTTGCGCTCGATCCCGCCTATGCACACGCCTATGCTGGTGTGGCGCTCGCCCATAACCGAGACCTGATGCTGGAGCTGGCGGAGTCGCGCGAGGAGACGGCGGCGGCGCTTGCCGCGGCGCTCAAGGCGGTCGAGCTCGATCCGGGGGATTCCTTCGCTCATACCATGTTGGCCATCGCCCATATGTGGCCGAGCCAGTACGATGCCGCGGTGGCCCAGGCCGAACGCGCGGTATCGCTCAACCCGAGCAACGCCCTGGCGCTGGCGGCGCTCGGTACGGCGCTCGACGCCACCGGGCGGCACGACGAGGGCATCGCCAGCCTGCAACAGGCGCTGCAGATCAATCCGCAGGACCCGCGCAACCATATCTTCGTCAACACCATCGCCCGCGCCCATCTGGCCGCCGGCCACTTTGCCGAAGCGGAAGCCATAGCGCGGCAGGCCATCATCGACCGCCCGGACTTCCCCCACGCCCACTATCTGCTGGCCGCAGCGCTTGCCAACCTCGAGCGTCTCGACGAAGCCCGCGCCGAACTCGACGTCTGCGAGCGCCTGCAAGTGGGGTTCGTGGAGCGGCGCTTGGGCTGGGCGCCCTACGCGGACGCGGACATAAATGCGCGCCTGCATGCGGGAGTGAAGAGGGTTTGGGTGGCGAATAAGTGATTCCGAACCCGTAATATTTGCAATTTCCTGAAAATTTTAGAAAAATAGTTCAAACGGACCATGCGCAAACAATGCAGATGTGCTGTTGTGCAATCGATATGGAGTTCAATCGAGATGCGCGCGATGCGGATACTCGAGATCCGCGTTGCGCGCTTGCCGAGCAAAGAGACGCAATGTCCAAGGTCTTGGACAGGGAGGAGAACTCATGAAGTGACTTACCAGCTGTAGCATCACCGCCTTGACTGCGATGGCATTCGCTGCGGGCGGCGCCCTACCGGCCTTGGCCACAGGGGAATCGACCATCTCTAAGGAGGTCACCAGCGGGCCGTGCCTGGATGATCCGGAGCAACAGTGCCCGCGAACCGATGTGACCAGCCTCACGATCGCTAATGCCGGTTTCGAAACGGACGATATCACAGACGGCGATTACAACACCAATGCCGCTGTCTGGTCCGAGGGCGGTTCGGCAGGTGCTTTCGATCCGTTGGACGAAGACCTTACGGGCGAAGCGCCCGAGGGCCAAAATACTGGGTGGGCAGCAGCCAGCGGATCCTTATCACAGACGCTCACAGATACCTACGTGGATGGTGCGACCTATTCGCTGTCCCTGTATGTCTGCGATCGAAGCGATACGGATTTCCCTGGATATGATGTCGAACTCCACGACGACGGCGGTGCAATCGCTGGCGCCGACGAGACCGATGTCGATCCTGGCGATGACTCGTGCGCGACTGTGACCGTCACGCATACGGCTGGTGTTGGTTCGGACGGTGAGGCAATCCAGATCGTATTGTCCTCCAAGGCCGGCAGCGGTCAGACCAATTTCGACGATGTGGCACTGACCCAATCCATCGACGTGACGGATGTCGTCAATACGATCGAGAAGACGCCGAGCGAGGCCTACGAGTTCGATTTCACGATCACGGTGAGCAATGCCACGCCGGACCTGCTGGTGCTCGACACCCTGCCGGCCGAGTGGATTGCGACCGAGGTCACGCTGGATGATGTCACGACGGACATCAACGACGTTGACCGTTGCGGCGAAGACAACGATGACGTCGATGGCGTGCTGCTCGAGAAGGGCGGTAAGCCCGGCAAGAATTGCAACGCTGCAACAGCGATCGAATGGGATCCTGTGGACTCCGGCACCACTACGTTGAAGATCGACGCCATGACCCGCGAAAGCCCCGGCGAAGCCCATGCAACGCTTGCGGTCTGCGAGGGTGCCAACAAGGATCTGTTCGGCGGCAAGCCGGTCTCCGAAGCCAAGTGCAATGCGCGTGGTGGTACATGGGAGGGCGACTCCGGTCCTGCCAACGTCTTCGCTCCGACCTCATGCGGTGCGTTGTACCTCAACGACGGTGCCGTGCTGTTGTTGGCGCTCGAAGGCCTCGAGCCTGAAGTCCTTGGCGTATCCGACGCGCTTTGCCTGGCCGTAGTTGCGGACTCGGGCGAAGACGGCATCGATCCCTCGGGCGCAGGCGATGAGGACGGCGACACGCTGTCTGACTACTTCGAGGCGTGCGAGGCCGAAGAGCGCACCGATCCCTGCAACGCCGATACCGACGGCGACCTGGTCAATGACGATCTCGACCTCTGCCCGCTCGAAGGTCCAGGTACGGACAGCGATGGCAAGTACGTCGATATTGACGGTTGCCTACAATGGACGCAGTGCAGCGACGGTGAAGACAACGATAACGACGGCGTGACCGACTATGCCGAAGGCGATGCCTCGTGCGACAGCATCGAGGACAACACCGAGGATACCTTTGACGATGCCGACAGCGACGGCGTTGGTGACGGCTTCGACAGTTGCCCGGCCGAAGGTCCTGCTAATGCAGGATTGGGTGAGATCCTCCAAGGCAATGGCTGCATCCGTCAGTCGCAGTGCAGCGATGGCGTGGACAATGCCGACGCCGATGGCTTCATCGACGATGTCAGCGTCAACGCAGGTCCTGTCGGCGTAAGCCCCGGCGATGCCGATCCGGAGTGCTCCTCGATCATCGATGATGACGAGAGCAGCTGATTGATCCTGGCCTTACGAAGGTTTGACCTTCGAAGCACGGGAGGGAGCTTCGGCTCCCTCCCTTTTTCTTTGCCTATTCGCCGGGCACGAAGGCGAGGCCGTCGGGGTCTGGGCCGACTTCTATGTGGTTGGTGAAGGTCAGGCTGGCGAGGTCGAGGACGCTGACGCGGTCGGCGTGGCTGCTGGAAATCCAGGCACGGGCGCCGTCGTCCGAGATGACGATACCGATGGGCAGTGGGCCTTCGGGGAAACGGGTTTCGAGGAGCCGGCCCGTGAGGTCGGCGACGCGCTCGAGCGGCACGGCAAGGCGGGCAATCTCGGTCCGGGCGACCGTGTCGATTACTACCACCTCGCCGCTGCCCATCGCTGTCACCAGGGCGCGCGTGCCATCCGGGGTTATGGCAATGCGCTCGGGATAGCCCGGGCAGGGGATCCGCGCCAAACCCTCGAAGCTTGTCGAATCGAGCACAAGCACGGCATTGAGCTCGGGGTTGACCAGCCACAGCTCGTTGCCGCCGCGCACCAGCGCCACGCTCTCGGTGCCCAGACCGCTCTTCAGCACGGCCGTGGTCTTGGCTTGCGCGATATCGACGATCGCGACGGTGCCGCTGTGCATGTTGGCAACGAAGGCGCGCTCACCGTCGCTTGCCACCATGTGGCTGCCGAGGCCGTGTGTCTCGATATCCGCCAGCACGGCGCCGGCCTGCGGGTCGACCAGCAACAGCCGCCGCGCGCCCTCCGCCGTGACCAGCAGGCGGCCGTCGGCGAGAAAGGCGAGGCCGTGGGGGCGGCGGAAGCCGCCGAGGTCGATGGTCCGCGCCACCGCGAGGGACGCAAGATCGACCACAGTCAGAGTGTTGCCGGGCTGCGAATCGCCATAGTCGGCGACTACGGCGAGAGTCGCGTCCGCTGACACCGCCACTTCATGCGGGCTGCGGCCAGTGCGCAGGCGTGCCAATTCCTCGCCGTTGGCAGCGTCGCGAACCGACAGCGAACTGTCGAGCCGGTTGACCACCAGCAGCCTGTCGCCGGCCTGCACCGGCGCGGCCAGGACCAGCCATGTCAATATGCATACGATCCCTTGCCGCAGCATCACTCCACCTCCATTGCAGGGGCAGGCTTACCCCGCCCCCAATGGTACACTTGGTAGCCGGCGCCGGCGCGCCGTGACAGGCGGATGACAGCTTCGCGCACGTATGCGGCGCCGGCGTCGGTCAGCACCTCGGCACGAATGGCGAAGACCCGGCCGCGTGAGCGGCTGAGATAGGCATCGGCGCCGGCCAGGCCGTGTTCTGCACGCTCAGTACCAGCGGCGCGGTCGGCGAGCAGCGTGTCGACCTGGCTCTGACTGCCGGCCGGCAGGGCGGTAAGCGCTGCCGGCGGGGCGACGCGCGGGTCGATGCCGGGGCGCCCCGACCAGACCGTGATGGCCGGACGCACCGCCTCGAACAACTCTGGCGTCACGCCGAGCACGGCGCGCAGCTCGTCGGGAAATTGGAAGGCGCCATTCTTGGGCTCCGGCAGGCCAGCCGCGCGATAGGCTGGGGCTTCGGCGCCGCCCGGGCGCACCAGGTCGTCTTCGTCGCCATAGTCGCGGATGGCTGCGGCCAGGTCCCTTGCCTCGTTGCCGGGCAGGCCGGCCGCAACGAAGAGTCCTGCGAGAAGCTCGTCGCGAGCGCTGTTGAGGTCGACCAAGCCGCCGACATCTTGAATGGCCAATGACAGCACTGCGCCGTCGAGCGGCAAGGCGACAGCGCTGCCGTCCACGAGTAGATCGGAGTCGGCAAGCGGCAGCGCAGCCAACAAGGCCTCGCTGCCGACCCGGCGCTCGATGGCGCCTTCCAACTCGGGCCGGCGCTCAAGCAGCTCGGCTAGAGAAGGCGTGGCCGCCTCCGCGTCGTCATCGACGACATCCACGCCCGGGTCCCGGGCCTCGTCGCGGTCGCGAACATTGCGCGGGCGGCGGCTCATCAGCATAAGGGCCGCGCGCTTGACGCCCGCATCGGCGAGGGCTTCGGCCTTGGCGCCGGCCTCGGCGTTACGTGCCAGCGCCATCTCCGTGCGTGCATCCACGGTCACCGCGGTTGCCACAACGGCAAGCAGGGTCAGCACCCAGAGAACGGCGATCAAGGCCACGCCGCGCTGGCGCGCCGGTGCGGAAACGAGAATTTGCCCCTTGAAGCGCATGACAACAGCACTCTAGGCCGCCGGCCCGGGTGAAGCGAGCCATTCCGGCATGGCGGCGCTCGGGCTATAGTCATGGTCTGGAGGAGGGCGCGAGGGCATGCACAAGGCGGTCGCGATCGGTCTGACTCTCGTGCGCGCAGTGGCGATATTCGTGCTGCTGCTGGTCATCGGGATGGTCTTGGTGTTCGGCACCCTGGAAACGATGATTCCCTCGATGGCCGTCGCCGATCCGGTCCTCATCGGCATGCTGCTCAGCGTCGCGGCGGTTACGCTCGGTCCGACCCTGCTTTGGCTGATAGGCCGCAATTGGCAGCGGCCGATGACCGCGGAAAAGGACGGCGTCGGCGAGGCAGCGGCAACGCGCACGGTGGTGTTTCGTCCTGGCATCGCTGCTGGCGGTGTGGCTCGCGCTGACGCTGTTGGCGGCCGATCTGGCCCTTTACGTCGTGGCGGTCGGCATCCTGCTGTTATGGCTGTGGCTGGTGGCCCGACGGCGTACCCGCCGCACCCTGGCGCCATCGATGGGCCGCAGCCTGGTCATTCTTGTCGCCACCGTCACGGCGCCTGTGGGACTGCTGCTATTGAGCGGCGCGGCACCATGGACGCTGGCGCCTTACCGGGGCACGATCGAACTGGTATCGGCCGAGCCGAGCTTCACCAACTCGGATGCCATCGATGGCGATACCATGGGCGGCGTTCTGATGCTCAACCTGGCGGACCATGCCTGCGCCTACCAGTATCCCATCTATCACCATCGCCTTCATGTCATCGAGGCGGCCTTGCAGGATGGCGACGAGATCAGCTTTCTGGCTCGCGATCTTGCCGGAAAGGATTGCGGGCTCGGCATAGAGATCGTCGATTTGCGGCACAACGGCGAGCTGGTGCTGCGCCAGCACTCGCAGCGCACGACGCGCGCGTTATCGGGCGCGGCGCTGTTGACGCTGGGCCTCGCGATGCTGTTCTGGTGGGTGCGCGGCGTTCGCCGCCGCGGCTGACCGGGTCGGTGCCGCGCTCAGCCCTTGTTGCCGAGGCCAAAGGCGCCGAAGCGCTTGTTGAAGCGCGCCACCTGGCCTTCGGTATCGACAATGCGCTGGGCGCCACCGGTCCAGGCCGGATGGCTCTTGGGGTCGACGTCGAGCTTCAGCACGTCGCCTTCCTTGCCCCAGGTGCTACGGGTCTTGAACTCGGTCCCGTCGGTCATCACGACGGTGATCTCGTGATAGTCGGGGTGAATATCGGCTTTCATTCTGCGGCTCCGCTGCTGGCGCGGCGGGCTGTATAGCCCAAGCAAAGCGGTTCCACAAGGCCGGCCAGTGCTCTATATCCGCGACAACGCGTATTGAAAGGCGAGATTATGGACGAAAGTGGGTTTCACGCCCTTGCGGGTGCCACCTTGGAAGCGTTGATGGATCGCATTGATGCGGTTGCCGGCGATGTGCTCGAAGTGGAGCTGATCGACGAGGTGCTGACCATCACGCTCGAAGACGACAGCCAATATGTGCTCAACCGCCACGCCGCCAATCGCGAGCTGTGGCTGTCCTCGCCGAAGAGCGGCGCCGGTCACTATGTCTACGATGAAGAGGCCAAGTCCTGGACCGACCGCCGGCGCGGCCACGATCTGCATGTGCTTCTGGAAAGCGAGCTCTCCGCCGCGGCCGGCCGCCCCCTCGGACTCACCTGAGACATCATGAATATCGGCGAAGCCCGTTCCAGCGACCGTCCGCGCAGCCGTCTCGGCCATCTGCGCCGCCTCGGCGGCTATCTGCGGCCCTATCTCTGGCAAATCGCCGGCGCCACCTGCGCGCTCACCGTGGCGGCCGGCAGCGTGCTCTCGCTCGGGGTCGGCCTGCGCTATCTCGTGGACAACGGCTTCGGCGATGGCGATGCCGCCGTGCTCGACCGGGCCCTGACCGGCCTGGTTGTCGTCGTGCTGGTCATGGCGGCAGCCACTTACGGCCGTTTCATGCTGGTGTCGTGGATCGGCGAGCGCGTCGTCGCCGACATACGCCGGGATGTCTATGACCGCGTCATCGGCCTGTCGCCGGGGTTTTTCGAGACCGCGCGCACGGGCGAGGTGCTCTCGCGCCTGACCACCGACACGACGCTGTTGCAGGTGGTGATCGGTTCCAGTGCCTCGGTGGCCCTGCGCAACCTGCTGCTGCTCATAGGGGGCACGGTGATGCTGTTCGTCACCAGCGTCTGGCTGACCGGCCTCGTCTTCGTGCTGGTGCCGTTGGTGGTGCTGCCGATCCTCATCTTCGGGCGTCGCGTGCGCCGGCTGTCGCGGGCGGCCCAGGACCGCATTGCCGATGTCGGCGCGCAGGTCGAGGAATCCCTGAACGCCATCCGCACCGTGCAGGCCTATACCCATGAAGGCCGTGAGCGCGGGCGTTTCGCCGAGCGCGTGGAAGCGGCGTTTGCCGTCGCCATCCGCCGCATCCGCGCACGCGCGCTGCTCACCGCCCTGGTCATGACGAGCGTTTTCGGTGCTGTCGCCGTGGTTCTGTGGGTTGGCGGGCGAGAAGTGCTTTCAGGCGGCCTCAGCGGCGGCGAGCTGTCGCAGTTCGTGTTCTTTGCCGTGGTCGTTGCCGGTGCCGTCGGCGCCGTCAGCGAGGTCTATGGCGACTTGCAACGGGCTGCCGGCGCCACCGAGCGCCTGCTGGAGCTGCTGGCGGTCGAATCCGACGTGGCGGCACCGGCGACGCCCGAGCCGTTGCCCGTACCGGCCGAGGGTAGGCTCGTCTTCGATGGCGTCACCTTCCATTATCCAAGCCGACCGGACAGTGCTTCCCTGAGCGGCATCGATCTGACCGTCGCGCCCGGCGAACGCGTGGCGCTCGTCGGACCCTCGGGCGCCGGCAAGACGACCGTGTTTCAACTTCTGCTGCGCTTCTACGACCCCAATGCGGGAAACGTCACCCTGGACGGCATCGACGTGAGACGGGCCGATCCCCGCAGCTTACGAGAGCGCTTCGCCCTGGTCTCCCAGGAACCCGTAATATTCTCCGGCGACGCCTGGGACAACATTCGCTATGGCCGGCCCGGGGCCTCCGACGAAGAGGTTCGCGAGGCCGCGCGTGCGGCGGCGGCGGAGGGTTTCCTCGATGCCCTGCCGGATGGGTTCTCCACCTTTCTCGGCGAGCGCGGCGTCCGCCTGTCGGGCGGCCAACGCCAGCGCATCGCCATTGCGCGGGCCATTCTGCGCGATCCGGCCGTCCTGCTGCTCGACGAAGCCACCAGCGCGCTTGATTCGGAAAGCGAGCGCCAGGTGCAGGCGGCGCTCGAACGCCTCATGGCCGGGCGCACGACCCTGGTCATCGCCCATCGCCTGGCAACCGTGAAAAGCGTCGATCGCATCGTCGTGCTCGACCAGGGGCGAATCATTGCCAGCGGCAGCCACGAACAGCTCATCGCCGAAGGAGGGCTTTACGCCCGCCTTGCCGCGCTGCAACTTAGCGAATCCGACACGCTCCCCGCCGCAGAGGCCCTGCCATGACACCCGACGCCGACTCCCTCTATGCGCCCGCCGAGCCGTTCGACAAGCGCAAGATCGCGGTCGATGACACGCACACGCTTTATCTGGAGCAGCATGGACGCGAGGACGGCACGCCGGTGCTGTTCCTGCATGGCGGCCCCGGCAGCGGCTGCCAGCGCCAACATGCCCGCCAGTTCGATCCAAGTCGCTTTCGCGCGGTACTCTTTGACCAGCGTGGCGCCGGTCTGAGCACACCGCGCCTTTGCCTCGAAGACAACACCACCTGGCACCTGGTCAGCGATATGGAGCGCATTCGGGAAGAGCTTGGTATCGAGCGCTGGATGGTGGTCGGCGGATCCTGGGGCTCGACCCTGGCTTTGGCCTATGCGGAGCGCCATCCGGAGCGTGTGCTGGGCCTGGTATTGCGGGCCGTGTTCCTCGGCACCGCGGACGAGGTGCGCTGGGCTTTCGCCGGCGCCGCCCCAACCTTCCGGCCCGAGCTGTGGCAACGATTCTGCGAGCTGCTGCCGGAGGACGAACGTGGCGATCCGGTGACGGCCTACGGCAAACGTCTCGAAGACCCGGACCCGCACGTTCACGTGCCGGCGGCCCGCGCCTGGGGCGGCTACGAGCAGGCGCTGTCGGAGATCGATCCGCCAGCCGCGAGCCTGCCGACCAGCCTCTGGGACGAGCGCCCGGCCAAGGCGGAATCGA
>CAZKTK010000039.1:0-12668 GCA_964555535.1 uncultured Rhodospirillaceae bacterium | reverse complement strand
CGTGTGCGGCGAGCGCCTTGAGATAGGTGCCGATCTTGTTGCCGACGTCGCCTGAGCCCGTGGTGCGGTCGCTGCCGACGATTACCACATCGACCTGGCCATGCTGCATCAGATGGCCGCCGACATTGTCGGCTATCACCGTATGGGGCACGCCATGCTGGCCAAGCTCGAAGGCGGTCAGCGATGCGCCCTGGTTGCGCGGCCGAGTCTCATCGACCCAGACATGCACGTCGAGACCGGCTTCGTGGGCCGTATATATCGGCGCTGTCGCGGTCCCCCAATCGATGGTCGCCAGCCAGCCCGCATTGCAATGTGTGAGGACATTGAGTGGGGTGCCCGCCGGCTTCTTGGCGGCAATTTCCCGCAGGATGGTAAGACCATGCGCACCGATGCGGCGGCAGCTGGCCACATCGTCGTCGCAGATGACTGCCGCATGCGCCCAGGCGACCTCTGCGCGATCCCCCTCCAGCAAGGGGGCGAGGCGATTGCTCATCTCTGCCAAGGCCCAGGCGAGATTGACGGCGGTCGGGCGGGTTTTCGCCAAAGCCTCGCGTGCCGCGGCAAGCGACCCATCGGACGCATCGGCCGCGGCAGCGATTGCCATGCCGTAAGCGGCGGTTCCCCCGATCAGCGGCGCGCCACGCACGAGCATGTCGCGGATGGCGCGGGCCACGTCTTCGACGTTGCGCAAGGTAACGATGACGAGCTCGTGGGGCAGGCGCGTCTGATCGATAATCTGGACGCCATCGCCGCCCGGCTCCCGCCAGATCGTGCGATAGGGCTTGCCGTCGATGTTCATGGTCCCTGCGCCTCCCTGTCGGGGTGCAGGGTGGAAGCAGATCGGCATTCGGTCAAGATCGCAATCGAAAATAATAATTTGGTTTCATAAAATAGTGTAATATATTGAAATATCCGGAACCAAGGCAGGATCCAACTGGCCCATGCTTGGAATATCTCGGACCCTTTTCGCCATGCTGCTCATGGTCGGAACCGCTCAGGCAGCGGATTCGCCCAATTTTGACACCTGGCTCGCAGGCTTGCGGGCGGAAGCCGCGGCGGCGGGAATCGATGCCGCGATCCTGGATGCGGCGCTCACCGGCATTCGCCCGATCCCTCGTATAATCGAGCTCGATCGCAGCCAGCCGGAGGGCCGGCTCACCGCTGCACAATATCTGGAGCGGGTGGTTCCCGCCTCACGCCAGTCGGCGGCCCGGCAGCGGTTGGCAAGGCACAGGGGGCTGTTGCAATCTGTGGCCGCACGTTACGGCGTGCAGCCGCGCTTCATCGTTGCACTCTGGGGCATCGAAACCGATTTCGGTCGCAACACCGGCGGCTTCGGCGTCATAGAGTCCCTCGCCACCCTGGCCTATGACGGACGGCGCGCGGATTTCTTTCGTAGCGAACTGCTCGCTGCCTTGCGGATACTTGACGAACGGCATATTGCACCTGCGGCGATGCACGGTTCCTGGGCCGGTGCGATGGGGCAAAGTCAGTTCATGCCATCGAGCTTCCTGGCCTTTGCCGTTGATGAGAACGGTGACGGCAGGCGCGACATTTGGCAGACCCTGCCGGACGTTTTTGCCTCTATTGCCAACTACTTAGCGAAGTCCGGCTGGCTGGATGACCAGACCTGGGGCAGGGCGGTTCGTCTGCCAAGCGGCTTCGATGCGGGTCTTGTCGGGCTGGAGACAAAGCGGCCCATCGGCGGCTGGCAGGCGCTCGGCGTGCGCCGTCAAGATGGCAGGGATCTGCCCGGCCGGCAGCTTCCCGCTTCCATAATTCGCCCCGATGGCGCGGGTACGCAGGCCTATATGGTGTACGAAAACTTTGCCACCACGCTGAAATGGAATCGCTCGACCTATTTCGCGTTGGCGGTGGGAAAGCTTGCGGATTCCATGATTGGCCACTAGATTCTTGCCAAGTGCGCATTTTGGGTGACACAAATGACTCACAAGCAAATGGCTTCACAACGGTTGTGGCACAATAAGCTGGTCGGAGGCCTGTTGATCGTCGGCTGCCTCCTGGTGGGCGGTTGCGCCGAGACCGAGTTGGTGGCGCATGTCGTCAAGAGCGGCGCGCAACTCGGCGGTGACGAGCCCGGCGGCGCGGTGAAGGTGGGGCGGCCCTATACCATCAACGGTGTCAGATACGTCCCACGGGTCGATCCCAATTATGACCAGACAGGGCTTGCGTCCTGGTATGGCGCCGACTTTCACGGCAAGCGAACCGCCAATGGCGAGATCTACGACATGAATGCGCTTACCGCCGCGCATAAGACATTGCCCATGCCGAGCCGGGTGAGGGTGACCAACCTGGAAAACGGCCGCAGCCTCGAGCTGACCGTTAACGACCGCGGTCCCTTCGTGGCCGGGCGCATCATCGATGTCTCGCGTCGGGCGGCAGAGGCCTTGGGTTTCCGCAGGCAGGGGGTCGCCAAGGTTCGCGTCCAGGTGCTCGGTGCGCCGGCAACGCAAGTCGTGACCGCGACACCGCTGCCTGCGCCGGCGGCCGCCGCGCCCGAGCCTGAGCCCGAAGAGCGCAGCTTCTCCCTGATCTCGTCAGCCGTGGCGGCGGAGCCGGAGAGCGTCGTCAATGCACGTCTCTATGTCCAGGGCGGGGCCTTCGCCAACCAGCACAACGCCGTCAAGCTCGGCGAGCGCCTGTCGCCTTTCGGCCCGACCCGCATCACGGCAGTCGAGAACAGCGGCCGCGTTCTGTACCGCGTCAGGCTCGGGCCCATCTACAATCGCGAGGCCGCGGGGCGCCTGCTCGCCCAGGTGATCGCGGCCGGGCACGACGAGGCGCGTATCGTCGCCGACTGATCTGTTCGCCGGCCGCTGGCAGTGGTAAAACATCTGCCATGATGAGTTTGCTGCGCACCACCACGCTTTTGTGCCTGCTTGCCTGGACCACGGCGGCGGCCGCTTTCGACACGACGGCGCGCGAGGCGCTGCTGATCGATTTCGACACCGGCGCCACGCTGCTGGAGAAGAATGCCGACGCGCCCATGCCGCCGGCCTCCATGAGCAAGCTGATGACCGTCTACATGGTCTTCGAGCGCCTGGCAGAGGGCACGCTGTCCCTGACCGATACCATGTCGGTGAGCGAAAAAGCCTGGCAGATGGGCGGCTCGAAGACCTTTGTCGAGGTCGATACCGATGTCACCGTCGAGGATCTCTTGCGCGGTATCATCGTGCAGTCGGGCAACGATGCCTGCATCGTGGTGGCCGAGGCGATCGCCGGCAGCGAGCAGGCCTTCGCCCTCGCCATGACCGAGCTCGGCCGGGAGATCGGCTTGATGGACAGCGAGTTCGCCAACGCCACCGGCTGGCCCCATGCCGACCACTATATGACCGCCCGCGATCTTGCCTTGCTGACCCGGCTGATCATCGAGAACTATCCGGAATATTTCCCGCTCTTCGCGGAAAAGACCTTCACCTATAACGACATCGAACAGAGCAATCGCAATCCGCTGCTCTACAAGGATCTCGGTGTCGACGGCATGAAGACCGGTCACACCGAAGAGGCCGGCTTCGGCCTTACCGCCACGGCCGAGCGCGACGGCCGGCGTCTGATCCTGGTGCTCAACGGCCTGGAGAGCGCCCGTGTCCGCGCCGTGGAGGCCGAGCGTGTGCTCAATTGGGGCTTCCGCGAAACCAAGAACTACGGCTTGTTCGAGTCTGGCGACGAGGTGGAGCAGGCTGAGGTCTGGCTCGGCGCGGATCCGCATGTGCCGTTGGTCATCGAGGAGGATGTGGTTGTCACCCTCAGCCGTCAGGCGCGCAAGAATCTCGCGGTCCGGGTCGAGTACGATTCCCCCGTGCCCGCGCCCATCGCGGAAGGGGACGTCATTGCCAGACTGGTGATCGAGGCGCCTGACATGCCGTTGCGGCGCGTCTCGCTTTCGGCGGGCCGCGATGTCAGCCAGCTCGGCCTCTTCGGTCGTCTGTTCTCCGCTGTCGACTACCTCGTATTCGGCGCCCCCGCCCCATGACAATGGCCGCGGCGGGCCGCGGCCGCTTCATCACGTTCGAGGGCGGCGAGGGGACGGGAAAATCCACCCAATGCCGGCGGCTGGCGGATTGGCTGCGTGGCGAGGGGGTGAGCGTGGTGACCACACGCGAGCCCGGCGGGACGCCCGCGGCCGAGGCGATACGCGCCCTGCTGCTCGACGGCGATAGCGATCATCTGGACGCGATGAGCGAGGCCCTGCTCCATTTTGCTGCGCGGCGTGAGCATGTGCGCACGGTCATCACCCCGGCCTTGGCTGAGGGGAGCTGGGTGCTCTGCGACCGCTTCAGCGATTCCACCATGGCCTATCAGGGGCTGGGTATGGGGCTTGGCCGCCCGGTTGTCGAAAGCCTGCACCGCCTGGCTGTCGGCGCGCTGATGCCGGACCTCACCCTGGTGCTCGATCTGGCGGTGAGCAAGAGCCTGCCGCGGGCCCGCAGCCAAGGCGGTGACGATCGCTATGAGAGCCGCGATACCGCCTTCCACGAGGCCTTGCGGCAGGCTTTTCTGGATATTGCCGCGCGTGAGCCGGAACGCTGTGTCGTCATCGATGCCAGTGGTGATGAAGAAGCTGTTGCGGATGCGATTCGGGGATGCGTGCAGGATGACTGATAGCGAGATTCTGCCGCCGCGGGCGAATCCGAGTTTGCTCGGCCATGGGGCAGCCGAAGCCACCATGTGCGCGGCTTTCGAGTCGGACCGCCTGGCCCATGCCTGGCTGATAAGCGGACCGCAGGGCGTGGGAAAGGCGACGCTGGCATTTCGCTTCGCCCGCTTCGTGCTGGCCGGCGGCGCGGCCCAAAGCTCGCTGCTCGGCGGCGAGGGCGGCGACGGCCTTTGGCTCGACCCGGAGGATCCCGTTTTCCGGCGCGTCGCCTCCGGCGGGCACGCGGACCTTCTCACCCTGGAGCGCGGCGTCGATGCCAAAGGCAAGCAGCGCGGCGAGATCGTCGTCCAGGATGCCCGGCGTCTCGGCGATTTTCTTTCGTTGACGGCAGGAGAGGGCGGTTGGCGGGTGGCTGTGGTCGATGCCGCCGACGAGCTCAACCGCAATGCCGCCAATGCCCTTCTCAAGCTTGTCGAGGAGCCGCCGCCGCGCTCCCTGCTGCTGCTTGTCTGCCACGTGCCGGGCCGTGTCGGCGCTACGCTGCGCAGCCGCTGCCGGCGTCTGACCCTGGCGCCGCTCGATGACGACACGGTGGCGGATTTGCTCCGCGGCTGGCAGCCGGACCTCGACGAGGCGGATATTGCCGGCATCGCGCACCTTGCCGAGGGATCGCCCGGGCGGGCCCTGGCGCTCGCCCAAGCCGGCGGCATGGCGCTCTATCGCGAGCTTGTCGGCCTGATCGCGAGCGCGCCGGGAATCGATGCGCGCGCCTTGCACGGCTTCGGCGACAAGCTGGCGCGGCGCGGTGCCGAGGATGCCTTTGCCCAGGCCATGGCGCTGCTGGGCGGCTGGTTTGCGCGCTTGGTTGAAAGTGCCGCGCGGGGCATCCCATTTGCCGAGCTGGTGCCGGGCGAAGCCCAGACCGCACAGCGTCTGCTGGCCGCACGCGATCTTGATCAATGGCTGGAGCTGTGGGAAAAGGTCGGCGACCTCACGGCGCGCGCCGGCAGGGTCAATCTCGACCGCAAGCAGATCGTACTGAGCGTTTTCGCTGCACTGGAACGCAACGCACGCGCCTGACCGGTCACAGCAGGAGAGCTCGCGCATGCCGGGACCGACCGCCTATTACGTCACGACGCCCATCTATTACGTCAACGACGTGCCCCATCTCGGGCACGCCTACACGACCATCGCCTGCGACGCGCTGTCCCGCTTTATGCGCCTCGACGGGCGCGAGGTCATGTTCCTGACCGGTACCGATGAGCACGGCCAGAAGGTCGAGAAATCAGCTGCAGCGGCGGGGGACGACCCGCAGGCTTTCACGGACCGGGTTTCGCAGCGCTTTCGCGACCTGACGGCAGCGCTCGGCTGCGCCAATGATGACTTCATCCGCACCACCGAGCCGCGCCATGCCGCCGCCAGCCAGGCGATCTGGTCGGCCCTGGCCGAGGCCGGCGATATCTATCTCGACAAGTATGACGGCTGGTATTCGGTGCGCGACGAGGCCTATTTCGGCGAAAACGAGCTGATAAAAGGCGCGGACGGCGAAAAGCTCGCGCCGACCGGGGCGCCGGTGGAGTGGGTCGAAGAGCCGAGCTACTTCTTCCGCCTGTCGAAGTGGCAGGAGCCGCTGCTGGCCCATTACGAGGCCAACCCGGATGCCATTCTGCCCGAAAGCCGGCGCAACGAGGTGCTGAGCTTCATCCGTGGCGGCTTGCAGGACCTGTCGATCTCGCGCACCAGCTTCAAGTGGGGCGTGCCGGTGCCGGGCGACGACGAGCACATCATGTATGTCTGGTTGGACGCGCTCACCAACTACCTGACCGCGGTCGGCTATCCCGATTCCGACGCCGAGGCTTACAAGACCTTCTGGCCGGAGGTCGTGCATATCGTCGGCAAGGACATATTGCGTTTTCACGCTGTCTATTGGCCGGCCTTTCTCATGTCCGCCGGCGTCACGCCGCCCAAGCGCGTCTTCGCCCATGGCTGGTGGACGGTCGAGGGCGAGAAGATGTCCAAGACCGTGGGCAACGTGATCGAACCCTTTGACCTGATCGAAACCTACGGTCTCGACCAGGTGCGGTATTTCCTGCTTCGCGAGGTGCCGTTCGGCAATGACGGGGACTTTTCGCGGGCCGCCATGATCCATCGCATCAATGGCGATTTAGCGAATGATTTCGGTAATTTGTCGCAACGTGTTCTGAGTATGATTTATAAGAATTGCGACGCTGCCATGCCCAGTCCCGGCGGTTACAGCGACGACGATACGACGCTGCTGGATAGCGCGGAGTCGTTGATCTCCGAATTGCGCCCGCTGATGGAGCGCCAGGCGCCGCATTCGGCGCTCGAAGCGATGTGGAGCGTGGTTCACGCGGCGAATTCCTATGTCGATCGCCAGGCGCCGTGGACCCTGCGCAAGACCGATCCCGAGCGCATGGCGACCGTGCTTTATGTGCTGGCCGAGACCATCCGCCATCTGGCCATTCTGGTGCAACCCATCATGCCGGGCTCGGCGGGCAAGATGCTCGATCAATTGGCGGTGCCGGAGGAGGCGCGCGATTTCGCCCATCTCGGTCCGCGCCATGCCCTGCGCGCCGGCGTTGCACTGCCCAAGCCTCAGGGCGTGTTTCCCCGCATCGAAGCCGAGTGACCGCCATGCTCGTCGACAACCATTGCCATCTCGATTTTCCGGATTACGAGGACGACCTCGATGAGGTGGTGGCGCGGGCGCGGCGGGCAGGCGTCGGGGTGATACAGACCATCAGCACCCGCATGACGACCTTTCCCAAGGTTCTGGCCGTGGCCGAGCGCTACGACGACATGTACTGCTCGGTCGGCGTTCATCCCCACAATGCCGGCGACGAAGGCGACGTCACATGCACGGAGCTGGTCGCTGCCACCGACCACCCCAAGGTCATCGGCATCGGCGAGAGCGGGCTCGACTATTACTACGAACGCAGTCCGCGTGACGCCCAGCGCACCAGCTTCCGCAGCCACATTGCCGCCGCGCGGGAAAGCGGCCTGCCGCTGATCGTGCACAGCCGCGATGCAGACGAGGACACCGCGGAAATCCTGAAGGACGAGGCCGGGAAGGGTGCCTTTCCGGGCCTCATCCACTGTTTCACGTCGGGGCGAGAGCTGGCGGAAACGGCCTTGGACCTCGGCATGAGCATCTCAATTTCCGGTATCGTGACGTTTCGCAATGCGGAGGCGCTGCGCGACATCGTTCGCGATATCCCGCTCGACCGCTTGCTGGTGGAAACCGATGCGCCGTTCCTGGCGCCGGTGCCCAATCGCGGCCGACGCAACGAGCCGGCCTATGTTGCCCATACCGCTGCCACGGTGGCGGAGCTCTTGGACATCGACGGGGCGCGTTTGGCAGAGGCGACCACGGCGAACTTCCACGCGCTATTCACCAAGGCGCGCGTCGCGGCGGTGGCCAGCTGACATGGAACCGGCGCTGCTGAGCGTTCTCCTGGGCGGCGCCATGCGCGATCCGTTGCTGTGGATCCTGGGAACCGTCATCGGTTGGGATCATAGCCGCGCCGTGCGCCTGACCTTGGCCTACCTGATTACTGCCGGAAGCCTCTGGGGGGCGATCCGCGTCGCTGTCTATGTGGGCTTCGGCGAGACACTTGGCATCGAGAGGGCAGCGTTCCTGGTAGCGGTTTGCGTGGTGCTCATGCTGGTCTTCGGCTTCGTCGTACGCGAGGCCCGCTGGTACTTCGCAAAGCGGAGTTAACGATAATTCATAATTTCCCATAATATACATTATGCGACAATCCAAGTTCCCAGACCCCGGCCGAATTGGACAGCTTCTCGCTGTCATGGCGAAGTTGCGGGATCCGGATGGTGGCTGTCCATGGGATCTGGAGCAGGACTTTTCGTCCATTGTCCCCCACACCATCGAGGAAGCTTACGAGGTGGCGGCGGCGATTGCCGATGGCGACATGTCCGGGCTGGCGGACGAGCTTGGCGATTTGCTGTTTCAGATCGTCTTCTATGCGCAGATGGCCGATGAAGACGGCGCCTTCGACTTTGCCTCCGTCGTCGACGGCGTGACGGAAAAGATGCTGCGGCGCCATCCCCATGTCTTCGGTGATGCGGATATCGCCACGCCTGCAGCGCAGACGCGCTCATGGGAGGCTCTGAAGGCCGAAGAGCGTGCGGCGAAGGCCGGCGGTGCTGATATCAGCGCCCTGGCCGGGGTCGCGCGTGCCCTGCCCGCCCTGTCCCGCGCCGTGAAGCTGCAGAAGCGTGCGGCACGCGTCGGCTTCGATTGGCCCGACCTGCGCCCGGTGCTCGACAAGCTGCGCGAGGAGTTGGAGGAACTGGAGGCCGAAGTCGCCGGCGATGGTACACCGCCGGAGCGCCTGGCCGACGAGGTTGGCGACCTGCTGTTCGTCTGTGCCAATATCGCACGCCACGCCGGGGTCGATGCGGAAACGGCCTTGCGTGGTGCCAACGACAAGTTCGAGCGCCGCTTCCGTCGCATCGAGAGCCTGTTGGTCGAAAGCGGCAAACGGGCTGAAGACTCGACGCTGGCCGAGCTTGACGCGCTGTGGGATCGCGCAAAGGACGAAGGGCTCTAATTATTGCGCGCGCGAACCTCTATGGCCGAGATATCGCCGATGCGCACGACCGCGTCATAGAAGTCCCGGCCCGTGAGCGCGGTTATCACCACGTTGTGGTCCGCCACGGCGCTGACCTTTCCTTCGAGGGACTCGCCGCTGCGCATATGCAGTCTGACGCGCGCCGACTGCGCCAAGGCCTGCTCGAAGGTTTCGCGGAAATCCAGGGTCGGGTTGAGTTCCATGTCGGCTCCTTAGGAATTTGCGCGCCTGCCGTCTTCGCAATAGCCCTCTATCCAGCCCGTGCGCCGACCATCCTCGGTCCAGAGCAGCGGAAAGAAGCTCTCGTCCATCGCGGCATCGCCGGTGTGCTGGTAGCGGCGATAGATATAGCCGCCGGGCCGGTCCGAGAATGTGGCGTCGTTGCGCACCATATGCACGCCCACGGAACGGCGCATCAGGTCGTCGGTGGTGTTGGCGCCCGAGCCATGCCAGATCTCGCCCGCATGAAAGACGCAGGAGCCAGCCGGTGCCTCGATGAAAACCGGCTCGGGGATGGTGACGCCCGCAGCCTCGGCCGAGGCCTTCAGCAGGGCACGATAATCATCCGGCGCATGGAAACCGGGTGGCAGCGGCGTCAGCGGCCAGCGATGGGAGCCGGGATAATATTCCAGCGTTCCGGCATCGGCACGAGTGTCGTCGAGCGCGGTCCAGCAGGTCACGGTGAGCGGCGGGTCGAGAAAGTCGAGGAACGACGTGTCCTGGTGGACGGCAATGGGCTTGGCGCCTGCCGGCTTCCACCAGATGGTGTCCTGACCGAGCCTGGTGCCGGGCCAGCCCATGAGCTTGGCTGCCGTGCGGCCTATGTCGGCCGATAAAGCGAGCTTGGCGATGGTGAGATCGGATTTCCAGGCATTGCCCATGTGCCGCGTGACGTCGGGCAGGCTGATGCCTTCCCGCCAATGCCATTCGTCCGGGTATACGCCGGTATCGAAATCGCCCGCGAAAATGCGCGGAAAACTGTCGCGCAAGCTATTGACCATGGCCTCGTCGAGCACGTTCTCGACCAGCAGGAAGCCTTGGTCGCGAAACTTTGCCACGGCGTCGTCGTCGATTGCGCCCAGCGCGGGCAGTGCGTAGCTCATCCCAGTCCCTTCCCCCCACGGCCTTGTTTGACGGCAGTGACAGTGCACAATACCGGCCCCTTGTTCACTTTGCACGCAACCGCAACGCCCTCATCCTCGCGCAAGCGCACGATCCCCGGGGACCGCTCCAAGCTGTTGCGCGCGACAGAACCCCTGCCCGCATAGACCATGCACGTCAATCGCAAGACGATTTATGTCGAGTGCGGAGACCGCGACACGCTCTATCCGCGCCTTATCGATTATTTCGATGCCTGCGGCGCGGCACTGTTCGCCTCAGTCAGGGTGATGCCCTGGCCGACGACATGCCTGGAGGCGCGCGTTTGGACGGAGGTGGCGAGAGGCCTTACGGCAGCATCGCCACCCCGCCATCGGCGACATAGGTCTGGCCGGTCGTGAAACTCGAGGCCTCGCTCAGCAGGAAATGGGCGAGCTCGGCGACCTCTTCCACATTGCCAATGCGCCCAAGCGGTGTGCGCTCCATCAGACGCGCCTTCATCTCATCGCTGATACCCGCGGTCATGTCGGTGTCGATATAGCCGGGTGCTACGCAATTGAGCCGTAGTTCCGGGCCCATGACGTCGGCGCAATTGCGTACGAAGGCGATGATCGCCGCCTTGGAAGTGCCATAGGCGATGAGCCGGCCGCGGGTGGCCGGATTGGGGATCAAGCCGGCGATCGAGGAGACGCAAACGATGCGCCCGAAGCCCCGCTCTTGCATGCTGTCCTTGGCGCGCCAGACGGGATGGAAGGTGCCGTTGAGATTGACGCGCAGGATCTCGTTCCAGACATCCGCGCCCATCTCCGGCGTGTCGGCAGCGCTGGCGATACCGGCATTGGTCACCAGCAGGTCGACCGGCCCGAGCTCCGCCTCGATGCGGCCGAACATGGCGTCGGTCTCGGCCTCGTCGGAGACATCCGCCCGATAGGCGGCGGCCTCGCAGCCCAAGGCGCGGATGTCCTCGCAAGTTTGGGTCGCCGCCGCCTCGCTGGTGGCGTAGTTGACGGCGACCCGCGCTCCCGACGTGGCAAGCCGCAGGCAGATGGCGCGACCGATGCCGCGCGCGGCACCGGTTACCAGTGCCGTTCTGCCGGCGAACTCGCCGTCAGTCATGGGCGAGCAGATGGATCAGGCTGGAGGTGTCCCAACGGCCGCCGCCGCGGGCCTGCACCTGGGCATAGAACTGATCGACCAGGGCCGTCATGGGCACGCGGGCGCCGTTGCGTCCAGCTTCTTCCATTGCAATCTTAAGGTCCTTACGCATCCAATTGACTGCAAATCCAAATTCAAATTCGTCACGCACCATCGTGCTGGCCCGGTTTTCCATCTGCCAGGAGCCTGCCGCCCCCTGCGAAATAACATCCTTGACGAGGTCGCCGTCGAGCCCCGCCTTCAAGGCGAAGTTGAAGGCTTCGGCGAGGCCCTGCACCACGCTCGCGATGCAAATCTGGTTGACCATCTTGGTCAACTGGCCGCTGCCGACGTCGCCCATCAGGGTCACGGCACGGCTAAAGGCATCCATGACCGGCTGCGCGGTGGCGAAGGTGCCCTCGTCGCCGCCCACCATGACTGTGAGCACGCCGTTCTCGGCGCCGGCCTGGCCGCCCGAGACCGGCGCATCGAGAAAACCGATGCCCTTTTCCGCTGCCGCCTCTGCCAGTTCACGCGCAAGATCGGCGGAATCGGTGGTGTGATCGACCAGGATGGCGCTCGAAGCCATGCCGGCGAGAATGCCGTCGTCGCCATAGGTCACGCTGCGCACGTCGTCGTCATTGCCGACGCACATGAATACGATATCGCGTCCGGCTGCCGCCGCGGCCGGCGTTGCGGCGCTGGCACCGGTATGCTCCGCGACCCAGGCGTCCGCCTTAGGCGCCGTGCGATTGTAGACCACGACATCGTGGCCGGCTTTGGCGAGGTGGCCCGCCATCGGATAACCCATTACGCCGAGACCGACGAAGGCGACTTTCGCCATTTTTCCGTACTCCTGCCCTGTCTGAGAAAGGCCGCGTATACCCCACACGTGGCCAAAAGAAAAGCGGCCGTGCCCTGACAGGACACGGCCGCTGGAAGCGTTTGGAGGCTGGCTTAGAACATGCCGCCCATACCGCCCATGCCACCCATGTCGGGGGCACCGGCCGGTGCATCGCTCTTCTCTTCCGGATGATCGGCGACCATGGCTTCGGTCGTGATCAGCAGGCCGGCAACCGAGGCCGCGTCCTGCAGAGCGGCGCGAACCACCTTGGCAGGGTCGACGATGCCCGCCTTCAGCAGGTCGCCATAGACCTCGTTCTGGGCATCGAAGCCGAACTTGGTGTCCTTCGACTCCGAGATCT
>CAZKTK010000038.1:0-12761 GCA_964555535.1 uncultured Rhodospirillaceae bacterium | reverse complement strand
TCCTCCTCCAATTCCTGATGATAGGACATGGACCAATTCAGTGGGGGAGGATCACCGTCATATCCCGTCATATCAAGTCGATAGCCTGCCACCAAAGATAGGTCAACGGCACCAGAACCACAAAGCTATAGAGCGCCAGCGCCAGGGTGCAGCGGGTGATGTCCGCGGCACGCAAGCCGCCGAGGCGGATGGCGACCACCAGCGGCGGCGCCTGGTAGGGCAGCAGCACGGTGGAGAAGCCGATGACCTGGCTCATCACCACCGCCTCACGGCTGAAGCCGGTGGCCTCCGAAAGCAGGGCGGCGAGCGGGGTCAGCACGGCCGGTACGCCGGGCAGCGTGGTCGCGAGCCCGAGCAGCGAGGCCGTGGCCGAAAGCGTGTAGAGATTGGCGAGGCCGTTGCCGGGCGCCATGCCGGCGCCGTCGAGCAGGTGCTGGCCTAGCCAGTCGCCGAGCCCGCCATGGGCGATCACCGCGCCGAGGCTGATGATGCCGGCGACATAGAACGCCGCCGTATGGTCGACCTCTTGTTCGAAAGCGCGGAAGGTGACCACGCCGATGCCGGGCATGAGGCAGAGCAGCCCCGCGCCGAGCCCGATCCAGGCCGGCGAGATGCCGTGCCAGGTGTCACCCATCCAAAGCGCCACGGCGATCGCCAGCAGCACCGCCAAGCGCTTTTCCGCCGCACTCATCGCGGTCCGGTCCTGCTTTGCCGGGCGCGCCGGGCCGCTGTCCGGGAACAGCCAGACCGTCACCGCGATGACCCCCAGGACCTTGCCCAAACCTATCGTCGGGAAGTGGATCAGCAGATAGTCCATATAGCCCAGGCGGATGCCGTAAAGCGCCTCCGCGGCGCCGAGCATGATCATATTGGGGATGTTCGCCGGCAAGATGGTGAAGGCGGGCAGGAAGATGCCGAGCATGGCGGCGGCGACCATACCCGTGCGCCCCTGCCGGCCCGGGACATAGCCGAGCTCGTCGGCAAGGGCGAGGACGATGGGGATCAGCAACACCACGCGCCCGAGGCTCGACGGCATGACGAAGGAGACGGCGACGGTCATCATCACCGTGCCCGCGATCACCCGCAGATAGCTGCCGTGCAGGACCACGGCGAGGGCGCGCGCGGCGCGGTTGCCAAGTCCCGTCTGCTTGACCGCAAGGCCGATGATCAGGCCGCCGAAGACGAGCCAGAAGGCGGGCGAGCGGAAGCCCGAGAAGACCACGTCCGCCGGCGCCACGGAGAGCAGCATGGCGAGGAGGAAGAACAGGAGCGCCGTGACATAGCCTGGCACGACGCCGGTGCAGTAAAGGCCGATGGCGAACAGGGCCAAGGCGCCGCTCAGCAGCAGGGGCTGGTCGCTGTCTCCGCTGCCGGCGAACGCGGCAAGGGCAAGCGCAGCCGCCACCAACGTCGTGATGGCGGCAATGAAGGCCGGGATGCTACGCGGCAAGGCCGAGCTTGGCTCCGAGAGCCTGGGCGACGCGGCTGTTGGGGCGCCGGCCTAGGGTGCCGAACAGCCACCACGATGTGCGCGTTACGGCTTCCAAGTCGACGCCCGTCTCGATGCCCATGCCATCGAGCATGTAGAGCACGTCCTCGGTCGCCACATTGCCCTTGGCGCCTTTGGCGTAGGGGCAACCGCCGAGGCCGCCGAGGCTCGAATCGATGACTGCAACGCCGCAATCGAGCACGGCGGCGAGGTTGGCCAGCGCCTGACCATAGGTGTCATGGAAGTGGGCCGCCAGCCGAGTGGCCGGAACCTGCCCGGCTACGGTCTCGATCAGCGCTCGGGCCTGCAAGGGTGTGCCGAAGCCGACAGTGTCGCCGAGGGAGATCTCGTAGCAGCCCATATCGTCGAGCGCCTTGGCGAGTTCGGCCACGGCGGCCGGCGCGACATCGCCTTCATAGGGGCAGCCGAGCACGCAGGATATGTAGCCTCGGGCGCGGATGCCGTCGGCCCGTGCGGCAGCGACGATTGGCTCGGCGCGGGCCAGGCTTTCGGCGATGCTGCAATTGGTGTTCTTCTGTGAGAACGTCTCGGAGGCGGCGCTGAAAACGCAGACCGTGTCCGCACCCGCTGCCCGGGCATCCTCATAACCCCGCATATTGGGGGTGAGCACCGGGTAGCTGACCGCCTTTTGCCGCGCGATGCCCGCCATCACTTGCGCATTGTCAGCCATGCGCGGCACCCATTTGGGCGAAACGAAGCTGGTCGATTCGATGGCGCTCAGGCCGCAGCCGGCGAGCCGGTCGATGAGCGCGATTTTGGTTGCCGTGTCCACCTCGCCTGGCTCGTTTTGCAGGCCGTCGCGCGGACCCACCTCGAACATCGTGACACGGGTCGGCAGCGCCACGGCTCAGGCTCCCTCGTCGGCGACGAAATCGACCAGCACTTCGCCCTCGCTGACCCAGTCCCCGAGGGCGAACTTGAAGCGCTCGACGTGACCTGCGGCAGGTGCTGCGATGGTGTGTTCCATTTTCATCGCTTCCAAGATCATCAGTGGGGCCCCGCGCTCGACCCTGGCGCCGTCATCCGCCAGCACGCGCACGATGCGCCCGGGCATGGGTGCGGTCAATCGCCCGCTATCCGCTTCATCAGCTGCAGCGATGGCGAGGGGGTCGTCCAGGCCGAGGTGCCAGGTCGACTCCTGCACGCTCACGGTAAGTCTTTCGCCGCCGCGCGGCAGGGTTTCGCGGAATGTCGTCGCATTGACGGCGATGCCCGCCACCGTGGCCCGCAAGCGGCCATCCTCGCCTAGGCTGCCGTCGGCTTCTATCTCGCCGTCGGGCAGGTCCAGCAAAACCGGGCTTGGCCCGCCGCGCACGCCTATCTCCACCGCTGCGCCATTGTCGATCACGGTGATTGTGTCGTGCGCGTCATCATTGAGGCGCCAGCCATCCGCCGTGCTCCAGGGAGAATAGGGATCGGCCGACCGCGCGGTCGCTGCCGCCGCATCCCGGCGCCTATCGAGCAGAACACTGAGCGCCGCCAATGCCAGGGCCAATGCGGGCGCCGGTGTGGGCGCAGGCAAAAGGTCCTCATTGTGGCGTTCGATGAAGCCTGTATCGACCTCGTTCATGCCGTATGCCGGATGGCGCAGAATGGCACCGAGGAAGGCGAGGTTGGTGGTGGTGCCGCCAATCTGCGTTGCCGACAGGGCCGCGGACAGCGCACGAACGGCCTCCGCCCGGTCGCGGCCCCAGGAAATGAGCTTGGCGATCATCGGGTCGTAATGGGGGCTGATCGTATCCCCTTCTACGACGCCGCAATCGACGCGCGCCGAGACGCGGGCGCCGGCTGGGGTGCTGCCTGGCTCGACCGGCAGGCGCAGCCGCGACAGGGTACCCGTGACGGGCAGAAAGTCCCGCTCCGGGTCTTCCGCATAGAGGCGCACCTCAACGGCATGGCCAAATAGCGGAATCGACTCCTGAGCCAGCGGCAAAGCTTCGCCTGCCGCGACCCGGAGCTGCCACTCCACAAGGTCGAGACCGGTGATCATCTCGGTCACCGGATGTTCGACCTGCAGGCGCGTGTTCATCTCGAGAAAATAATAGGTGCCATCCGGATCGACGATGAACTCAACCGTGCCGGCCCCGACATAGCCGATGGCCTGGGCGGCCGCGACCGCCGTCGCGCCAAGCTCGGCCCGCAAGGCGGGAGACACAGCCGGGGAAGGGGCTTCCTCGATCACCTTCTGGTGGCGGCGCTGCACGGAACAGTCGCGCTCATACATGTGCACCGCGTTGCCACGGGTGTCGGTGAAGACCTGCACTTCGATATGGCGTGGCCGCGTCACCAGCTTTTCGATCAGCACCCGGTCGTCGCCGAAAGCCGATTTCGCCTCGCGCCGTGCCGCGGCGATGGCCTCGGCCAGGTCGAGCTCGCGCTCGGCAATGCGAATACCGCGCCCGCCGCCGCCGGCCACAGCCTTCACCATGACCGGAAAGCCGATCAGCCGCGCCTGGGTGGTCATGACCTTGAGATCGAGATTGTCGTCGTGATAGCCCGGCACCACCGGCATCTCGGCGTCTTCCATGATGCGCCGTGCCTGGTCCTTGGCGCCCATGGCGCGGATGGCATCCGCCGGTGGGCCGACAAAGGCGATATCGGCAACGGCACAGGCCTCTGCCAGCGCCGGATTCTCCGACAGGAAACCGTAGCCCGGATGGATCGCCTGGGCGCCGGAATGCCGGGCGACCTCGACGATGGCGTCGACACGCAAATAGCTTTCTGCCGCCGCCGCGCCGCCGATGGGATAGGCCTCGTCCGCCAGGCGCACATGCAACGCGTCGGCGTCAGCCTCCGAATAGACCGCGACCGTGCGGATGCCGAGCCGCTTGGCCGTATCTATGATGCGGCAAGCGATCTCGCCGCGATTGGCGATCAGAATTCTATCGAACACCGTCTTTCCCCACCCCTAACGCTCTAGCATTCCGTCTAACGCCGCCGCTTGTGCTCGTGTTCGAGATGGTCGCGGGCATAGCTCATGATTTCGTAAAAGCCGAACAGCAACAACAGCACGCCGATGATGATCTGGACGCTGGCCAGCGCTCGCACCAGTCCCCCCAAAGGCGTGATGTCACCATAGCCCACCGTGGCCACGCTGATGAGCGAGAAATAGAGCGCTTCGGAAAAGGTGATCGTGGCGGGTTCGTTGGCAACGAGGAATTGGGGCGTGCCCGAGATGCGCTCGACGATGCGGTAGAGGGCAGCGAAGACGATGACATTCAGGGAATAGAAGGTCAGAAAAGCGAAGGCCGGCACGGCGAGCCTGCCGGCGCGTACGAAGAACTCCTCGAACATCAGTCCCGTGGCGATCATAAATATCGCGACGGCGCGGCTGGCGAAGAAGACCAGCCCGGCGATCACCGCCATGTCCAGCAACAGCATGGCGTCTGTTTGCAGTGGCGTCAGTTCCAGGGGCGGCAGGGCGAAGGTTGTGGCGCCGACCGCGAAGACAGGCAACAGCCAGCGCAATATGTGACCGATGCCTGCATGCTCGCTGACTTCGGGCTCGCCGAGAATCGTCGCGATGGGTTTGCGCCAGCGCCAGGCGCCGCCAAAAAAGCCGAGGATCGGCAGCAGGAATGCGACCGAGACCACCGCCTCGCTGGCGCCGACGAAATTGGTCGTGATGAAAAGCATGTAGATGCTGGCATAGACCGCAAGCAGATTGGCCAGCGAAATGGAAAAGAAACGGCTGCCGGGAAACACCAGCGTGACGAAGGCGACGCCGCCCGCGATGATTGCTACCATGACGAAGGCGAGCCAGAAGGCGATCTCCGTGACCGCAAAGGCGATCAGCAGGATCATCGCAACAGTAAGCACGATGCCGACGATACGCTGGCGACCCGTATAGGCCACGAAGCGAATTCCCTATCCCTGGCCGGGCCAGATGGGCTTGCGCTTCTCAAGAAAGGCGGCGATGCCTTCGCGGCCGTCGTCGCTGGCACGGGCTTCGGCGATGCGCCGAGCGGTATCCTCGATCACGGCCCGGTCGGTGGGTCTGTCGCCGACCGCCTCGATCAGGTCCTTCGAGGCCCCCATGGCGGCCGGGCTGTTCTTGAGCAGGCGCGCTATCATGGCCTCGGCCGCTTCTTCCAGCTCGGCATCGGCGACCACCTCATGTACCAAGCCCAGGGTGCGTGCGGTCGCGGCATCGATGCGCTCGGCGCTGAGGAAATAGCGCCGTGCCTGACGTGCACCCATGGCGCGCACCACATAGGGGCTGATTACCGCCGGGATCAGGCCCAGCTTGACCTCGGACAGCATGAAGGCCGCGGCCTTGCCGGCAATGGCGATGTCGCATGCCGAGACCAAGCCGACGCCGCCGCCATAGGCCGGGCCCTGGATGATGCCGACCACGGGCTTCGGCATCGAGGCGAGACGGCCCAGCATGACGCCGAAGCGCAGCGCGTCGTCCTTGTTTTCGGCGAAATCATAGTCCGCCGTGCGCTTCATCCAGTTGAGGTCGGCGCCCGCCGAGAAGCTCTTGCCGTTGCCTGTGATCACCACGACGCGAACCGCGGCATCGTCTGTCACCTCTGTGATCGCATCGTCGAGCGCGTTAATGAGATCCTCGTTGAACGCGTTGTGAACGTCAGGGCGATTGAGGGTGATGCGGCCAACGCCGCGATCGTCATGGGTCAGCAGTAGGGCATCGGTCATCGCGTCACATCCTGAATACGCCGAACCGGGGTTCCGGTATCGGTGCGTTGAGGGTTGCCGAGAGCGCCAGCGTCAGAACGCGGCGGGTCTCGGCCGGGTCGATCACGCCGTCGTCCCAGAGACGGGCGCTGGCGTAATAGGGGTGGCCCTGGTGCTCGTACTGGTCGAGGATCGGGGCCTTGAACGCGGCCTCGTCGTCGGCGCTCCAGCTCTCGCCCCGCTTCTCCATGCCATCGCGGCGCACGGTAGCCAACACCGTCGCCGCCTGTTCGCCGCCCATCACCGAGATGCGGGCCGTCGGCCACATCCACATCATGCGCGGGCTGTAGGCGCGCCCGCACATGCCGTAATTGCCTGCGCCGAAGCTGCCGCCGATGATGACTGTCAGCTTGGGTACCTGGGCGCAGGCGACAGCGGTGACGAGCTTGGCACCGTCCTTCGCTATACCGCCGGACTCATATTTCTGGCCCACCATGAAGCCGGCGATGTTCTGCAGGAAGAGCAGCGGGATGCCGCGCTGGCAGCAGAGCTCGATGAAGTGGGCACCCTTGAGCGCGGATTCCGAAAACAGAATGCCATTATTGGCGACAATACCGATGGGGTAGCCGCCGAGCCGGGCGAAACCGGTCACGAGCGTGGTGCCGTATAGCGGCTTGAACTCGTCGAACTCGCTGGCATCGACCAGGCGCGCGATGACTTCCCGCACGTCGTAAGGCTGGCGCAGATCCTCCGGCAGCAGTCCGTACAATTCCCTCGGGTCGTACAAGGGCTCGCGCGGCTCGGCGATGTCGAGGTCGACCCGCTTCGGGCGGTTCAGATTGCCGACAAGGCGCCGCGTGATGGCGAGAGCGTGACGGTCGTTCTGGGCGTAATGGTCAGCGACGCCTGAGATGCGCGTGTGCACGTCGGCGCCGCCGAGTTCTTCGGCGCTGACCACTTCGCCGGTGGCGGCCTTCACCAGCGGTGGGCCGCCGAGGAAGATGGTGCCTTGTTCGCGCACGATGACCGCTTCGTCCGACATGGCCGGCACATAGGCGCCGCCGGCGGTGCAGCTTCCCATCACCACGGCAATCTGCGGAATGGCTTCGGCCGACATGTTGGCCTGGTTATAGAAGATGCGTCCAAAATGTTCGCGATCGGGAAACACTTCATCCTGGTTGGGCAGATAGGCGCCACCGGAATCGACGAGATAGAGGCAGGGCAGGTGGTTCTCCCGGGCTATCTCCTGGGCGCGCAGGTGCTTTTTCACGGTCATCGGAAAATAGGTGCCGCCCTTGACGGTGGCGTCGTTGGCGACGACGACGCATTCGCGGCCCTGGATGCTGCCGATGCCGGTGACGATACCCGCTGACGGCGCCTGGTCGTCGTACATGCCATGGGCGGCAAGCTGGGAAAGCTCAAGGAAGGGCGAGCCGGGATCGAGCAACAAGCGCACGCGATCGCGGGGCAGCAACTTGCCGCGTTCCAGGTGGCGTTCCCGTGCGCTTTCGCCTCCGCCGAGCTTCGCCTTGGCAACCTCGCTGTGCAGGTCCTCGACAAGGGCGGCGATGCGGGCTGCGTTCTCCGCATATCCCGGTGCGCGCGTATCCAGCGTTGTCTGCAATGTCGTCATAGGCCGTATATGCGTGCTGCGTTGTCGTGGAAGATCCCGCGGCGGTCGCTCTCCGAGAGGTGGGCGGTAAACGTCTGTGCCGCCTCATACCATGCTTCATACCCGATTACGCGTCCGGCGACAGGCCAATTGCTCGTCCAGATGACACGCCTGGGCCCGAAGCGGCCGAGAACATGTGCCACATAGGGAGCGAGCCGCTCCGTGCTCCAGTCCGGCTCTGTGCCCACGGGGGTAACAAGCGATAGCTTGATGGAGGCATTGGCAAGATCGGCGAAGGGGTCGAGCCCGGCGCGCCACTCGTCGAAGTCGTCCTTGGTGATGTCGGGCTTGCCGATATGGTTGAGAACGATGGCGGTATCCGGTGCCTGCCGGGCTGCGGTCAACGCCCCGGCGAGCTGGAAATGGTGCGCGTTCATGTCGCAGACCAGGCCGAACTCGGCCAGCATCTGCGCGCCGCGAATGAAGCTCGGTTGGGCCCAGACGTCCGGGTCGGTGACGTGATGCACCGTCCGGCGCACGCCTTTGACCAGGGGGTGGCGCTTGAGCGCGGCGAGCTTGTCGCGAGCGTCGTCGGCTTCTATCGGGGCGGCGGCGATGATGCCGCGCAGCTGCGGATGCTTGGCGGCAACGCTTTCGAGGAATTCGACTTCGGGCTCGCCGTCGCTGACGTCCGTATCGGCCTGTACGGCGATGGCTGCCTCGACCGGTACATTGCCGTGGGCCGAGGCGTAGTCCTCCCAGCCATAATCGTCGGCGAAAAGCTCACCCAGCACGCCCGGCTGATGCAGCACCGTGCCGCGCCAGACGTGAAAATGGGCATCGACGACACCGTTCATCGGTCGAGCCCGTAGATCGCCGTGGCGGTGTCGTGGAAGATCTGCCGGCGTGCGGCCTGCGGCAGCTGCGAAGTCATCGACTGCGCTGCCGCCAGCCACTCGCCATAGGGCGTGACCAGGGCCGCGACGGGCCAATTGCTCGCCCACATCATGCGTTCCGGGCCGAACTCGCTGAGCAGGTGGTTTACGAACGGCGCGACGGTGGTCTCTGTCCAGTTGTTGTCTTCCGGGGTCTGCACGACGACCGAAAGCTTGACGGTGATGTGAGGCATGGCGGCCAGCCGGCTCATGCTTTCGCGCCAGGGGTCGAGACTGCCGCCTTGTATATCGGGCTTGCCGAGATGGTTGATGACGATGGTGGTGTCCGGGCAGGCGGCGGCCATGGCGATGACGCTTTCGAGCTGCCAGTGGCGGGCGCAGATATCGCAGACTACGCCGCGATCGCCCAGCAGCCGCACGCCGGCAATGAAATCCTCGCGCGCGCAAAAGGCATCGTCGGCCTCATGCTGGGTGTTGCGGCGGATGCCGCAGACCAGCGGGTGCCTGGCAAGCCGGTCGATATGAACGGCGAGATCGGGGCCCTCGACGGGGGCAAAGGCAACGATGCCGCAAAGCTCAGGATGCTCGGCCGCGGCACGCTCAAAGAACTCCACCTCGGGCTCGCCATCGCCCGGATTCTGGTCCACCTGCACCGCCACGGCGCCAGCCAAGGCGATATCCCCGCGCGCCGCCTCATAGTCGGGCCAGCCGATTTCGTCGGCGAAACGTGGATGTGCGACCACCCCCGGTTCGCGCATATCGCTCACGCGCCAAAGGTGGAAATGAGAGTCGATCAGCGGTTCCATGGCGGCGGCAGTGTAACAACAGCGACGCATGCTTGACAGAGCCGGCCGCCGGGGTCATGTGGGTAGGGTAAGGACGGCATGGGGAAGACATTCGGCATGACAGAGCTCGCAGCGGGGCCGCTTGACGGCATCCGCATCATCGACATCACCAATGTCATCATGGGGCCGTTCGCGACCCATATTCTGGCCGACATGGGTGCGGACGTGATCAAGGTCGAGGCGCCCGAGGGCGACCTTATGCGCAACCTCAAGCCCTATCGCAACGAAGGTATGGGCGGCGCCTTCCTGCAGCTCCACCGCAACAAGCGGGGCGTTATGCTGGATCTCAAGCGCGAGCCGGCGCGGGCTGCGCTGAAGCGCCTGATCCCGACCGCCGATGTCTTCGTGCACGCACTGCGGCCGAAGGCTATAGACCGCCTCGGCCTCGACTACGGGTCAGTGTCCGCGCTCAGGCCCGATATCGTCTATTGCGGCGCCTATGGCTTTAGCAAGGACGGGCCCTATGCCGACAAGGCGGCTTACGATGATGTGATTCAAGCCGGCTCGGGCCTGGCGGCGCTGCATGGCAAGCGCTATGGCGAACCCAATTACGCGCCGACCGTGGTCTGCGACAAGTTGGCCGGACAGGCAATCGCCTATTCCATCCTCGCCGGGCTGCTGCAACGCGAGCGTGGCGGTGGCGGTCAGGCCATAGAAGTGCCCATGTTCGAGACCGTGATCGAGTTCCTGACGCCGGAGCACTACGCCGGCGCGGTATTCGAGCCGCCGCTGTCGGAGTTCGGCTATCCGCGCGTGCTGGCAGAGAACCGCAAGCCTTTCCCGACGGCCGACGGCTATTGCTGCATCATGCCGTACTCCAACGCCAATTGGCGCGACTTCGTCGACTTCATCGGCAAGCCGGAGCTCAAGGACGACCCGCGCCTGGAATCGGTGACCACGCGCGGCCTGAATGTGGATTTTCTCTACGGCCTCATCGTCGAGGCGGCGCCCAAGCACACCACGGCGGAATGGGTCGCGTTCTGCGATCGCGCCAGCATTCCCAGCATGCCGGTGCTCGAGTTCGAAGACCTGCGCGAGAACGAGCACGTCAAGGCGGTCGGCCTGTTCGAGACCGTCGAGCATCCGAGCGAGGGCCGCCACCAGATGGTGCGCCGGCCGGTGAACTTCGCCAAGGCGCCCTTCGAGCTGCGTCGCCACGCGCCGCGCCTCGGCGAGCACACCCGCGAGGTGCTGGCCGAGGCCGGTCTCACGCAAGCCGAAATCGACGAGGCGACCGGCGAGAGCTGAACGGCTGGCCTTTTGTTGCCTTGCGGGGTAGGACGAGGGTCCACCGATTGCAGGGGAGGGCATCGTGGCGACTGCACGACCGTTCGGCGTCAATACCTATTCCTATACGCTTGGGCAAAGCGCCGCCGATTGCCTGGCGCGGCTGGCGGATCAGGGCACGACGAGTGTCGAACTGATGATGTATCCGGGCCACGCCTGGCCGCGCGATATGGACGGGGCTGCGCGGCGGGACCTTGCCGCCTTGGTCGAGCGGCGCGGCCTGCGTATCCGCACCCTCAACATGCCCAATATCGACGTGAATCTTGCCGCCGCCAATGCGGACATGCGGGCGCTGAGCATTGCGCATATGGAGCGCGTGATCGCGCTTGCGGGCGATCTTGGCGTCCCGGGCGTGGTGGTCGGGCCGGGCAAGCCCAATCCGCTGTTTCCGGCGCCGAAGGAGCAACTCATGGGCTGGTTCGAAGCTGCGCTCGAGGTGCTCCTGCCGGCGGCGGAGACAGCCGGCACACGGCTGTTGGCGGAGAACATGCCGTTCGCCTTCCTGCCTGATGCCGAGAGCCTGATGGCGGCGATCGCACCTTACGGCGAGATCGGCGTGGTCTATGACGTGGCCAATGCGGTCTTCATCGGCGAGGACGTGAAGGATGGCCTCAGGCGTCTGCATGAGCGACTGGAACTGGTGCATCTGTCCGATACGCCGCGCGAGGTCTATCGCCACGATCCCGTGGGTGGCGGTGCGGTGGATTTCGCAGCCTTTGCCGAAGGCCTGGCCGAGATCGCCTATGACGGCGAGGCGATGCTGGAAATCATAACGCCCGAGCCAGATAGGGATATCGCCGATAGCATTGAACGCCTGCTGGCTATGCCGGCGTGGCAAGCCTGGGTAGCATGACCATGGATGAGACTTTCGACGTTATCGTGGTGGGCGGCGGCGGCAGCGGCCTGGCGGCGGCATTGTCGGCACGCGAGGCCGGGCGCAGCGTGGTGTTGCTGGAGAAGAACCCGGCGCTCGGCGGCACCACCGCGCTGTCGGTGGGCTCGATCACCGCTTCCGCCACGCCGCATCAGATTGCGGCCGGCATCAAGGACCGCCCGCAGGACCATTTCGCCGACATGCCGGGCTTCGCACCGGGATTGGAAAACCGGGACAATCTCGCTTTGCGCCGCATGCTGACCGAGAACGTGCCGGCGACCTTCCGCTGGCTTTGCGATCTTGGCCTGGTGTTCTACGGGCCCATGCCCGAGCCGCCGCACAAGAAGCCGCGCATGCACAATATCCTGCCGAACTCCCGTGCCTATATCCACGTGCTGGGCGGTCAGGCGGCGAAGCGTGGTGTCGATATCCGCACCGACGCGCGGGCCGTGGAATTGCTGCGGGAGGGCGAGCGCGTGGCCGGCGTGCGCGCCGAGATCGCCGGCAAGGCGGTATCCCTCGGCGCCCGCGGCGGCGTGGTGCTGGCGAGCGGCGACTACGCGGCGAGCGCCGAGCTCAAGGAGCGCTTCATGTCGGCGGAAGCGGCGGCGGTCGATTCCATCAATCCGACCAGCACCGGCGACGGCCAGACCATGGCCATGGAGATCGGCGGGCGGGTGCTCAACGGCGATTTGGCGTTGGGGCCGGAGATCCGCTTCGTACCGCCGCCGCAGGACAGCTTCGTTCGCCGCCTGCCGCCTTGGCGTTGGCTGGCGCGGATGATGGCCTGGTCCATGGATCACGTGCCGGCCTTCATCCTGCGGCCTTTCGTGATGAGCTTCGTGACCACCCATCTCGCGCCGGACCCTTCACTCTACGAGGAGGGCGCCGTGCTGGTCGACGCGAAAGGCGAACGTTTCACCGACGAGTTGGCCAACCCGGTGCTCGACCTGCCGTCTCGGCCGGACAAGATCGGCTACATTCTGTTCGATAAGCGCGTGGCCAGGAAATTCTCCAAGTGGCCCCACTTCATCTCCACGGCGCCCGGCATCGCCTATGCCTATCTCGCCGACTACAAGCGCAACCGCAAGGACGTCTA
>CAZKTK010000037.1:11544-12798 GCA_964555535.1 uncultured Rhodospirillaceae bacterium | reverse complement strand
CCCGCTTGAAAGCGACGGTGACGCTGAGCATGGCGATCCAGGGCAGCAGCAGGCGCGCCAGCGAGGTGCCCCAGATCAAGGCGTGGCCGGTGAAGGTTTGCCAGGCGATACCGAACAGCGATATGGAAAACATGACCGCGATCAGCACGCCGCAGAGCAGCATCACCGCCCTATCCAGGCGGTCGCTGAACAGTCTCAAATGGACCAGCACGGCTAGCGCAGATACGTGTCGACGTTCTGGCTCTTCAGTTCCGCGCCAATGCGCTCGACTTCGGCCCAAAGCGCCTCGACCTCGGCGGCCGGAATGCCGAAATCGTCCGTGATCCAGCTCTTGAAGGCCGGCCGGGTGATATCGCGCATGCGCTCGCGCTCCGCATCGTCAAGCACGTGGCAGGCTTCGAATTCGCGACAGGACACGGCCCAGCCCAACACCGCCTGATGGGCGGCGATGCCGTGGGCGATAGCGATCGCTTCCCGGGCCGATTGCACAATCGCTTGGCGGTGCTCGACCGGCAGCGCATTGAGCCACGCCTCGCTGACCGTCCAGGTGACCGTGTTGTACACGTGCCCGGTCCAGGTGGTGAAGTCGTTGACCTCCCACAGGCTGAAGCCCAAAGACACCACCGGCGCATTGAATTGACCGTCGGCAAGCCCGGTGGTCAGTGCGGTGATCACCTCGCCCCAGGGCAATGGTGTGGCGGAAGCGCCGAGCGCACGCATGGTCGCAATATGCGCCGGATTCTCCTCGACACGGATGTTAAGCCCGGCGAAATCGTCGACGGTGGTGATCAGGCGCTTGTTGTTGGTCATGGCAACGAAACCGCCGCCGTCATCGAAGGTGCCGAGATAGCGCAGCCCGGCGTCGGTGGCACTGGGGCGCATGAAATCGGCGAACCATTCCGAATCGAAAAACCCCCAAGCCTGGGCATAGGAGTCGAACAGGAACGGCGTGGCGACGATCTGGTAGCGCTTGTAGAACGACGACATGGCGCCCGACGACAACAGGGCCGATTGCACGATGCGACCTTTCTGGGCCTGCTTGCCGGTCTCGACCTCCGAGCCAAGCGCGCCGCTGCCGAAAACCTCGACAACAACCTCGCCCCCAGTTCGCTCCTCCACCAGGCGCGCGAAATGGTGCAAGGCCGGCGCGACCTCGTTGTTTTCCAGCGTATCCGGATAGAGGTGCGCGATGGTCATGGTCTCGGCGGCCTGCGTCAGCTGCACCGACACCGCGCTCCAAAGCACGGCCACGGC
>CAZKTK010000037.1:3168-11534 GCA_964555535.1 uncultured Rhodospirillaceae bacterium | reverse complement strand
AGTATTACAGTGCCAGCGTTTGCGGCAAAGGGCGTTTTGACCCACGCGCGCACCTCCGGCACCATGGACCGCACATTCTCGGGCGCCATGCCCGCTGGAGATGAGGAATACTGTGGCATCACTCGTCGCGGAAATCGGCCGGGGCTTGAGGCGGTTCTTCTACCACCTCCTGATTCCGGCAATTCTGCTGGTGGTGCTGGCGTGGCAGGTGTTCCTGCCGTGGGTGGTCGAACTGGGCGCGCGCCAGTGGATGCAGCGTGTCGGCCTTACCGAGTCCGATCTCTCCAGCGTCCAAATCGGCCTCTATGGTGCGGAAGTCCAGGATTTAACCCTCGGCAGCGGCGCGCTGACCATCGACCGCGTCACCCTGGCCTACGAGCCGGACAGGGTGCGTCAGGGCACTCTTGACGGCATAGTCGTGACGGGCCTGCGCTGGCACACTCGGCTTTTGAATGGTGGGCTGGACCTTGGCCCCCTGGAGACGCTGATGTCGGGTTCCGGCGGCGGCACACTGCCGCCCGTTCCGCAAATAGAACTGCGCGACGGCCTGATCGAGATTACACTGGCGGAAGGCACGGTGGAGGTGCCCTTCACGGGCTTGGTCACCTTGTCGCTCGACGGCATGATCAGCGGCAAGCTGCGGGTATGGCCGCGCACCCCCGCCGGCAGTGCCACCGGCGATGTGGAGCTTGATATCGATGCCACTAGCGGTGCCGCAGACATCTATGCCGATATCGTCGATGGCTGGGCCCACACGCCGGGTCTCAGCGCCCTTGGTCTGAGCGGCCAGCTGGCGGCGCGATTGACACCCGGCGAGACGCCGGAGGTCACCCTTTACGTCGATGCGACACACGTCAACACCCCGATCGGCGATTTGCCGGGCAGCGCCATTGCAACACTGGCGAACGATAGTGCTTCGCTCGTGGTCGACTTGAACAGTGCTGACGGTGCGCTGGCCTTCCACGGCGATGCGGCGGCCACCTTGCGGCCCGAGGCACGCTTGACATTGAATGCGGAGATTACGGCACCGTCCGGTCCCGCTCTGGCGCGGCGCTCCCTGGCGCTACTGGCCCTCGAAGGCCCGCCGCCAAGACTGGCGCTGGAATGCGAATTGCGCAGCAGCGACCTGGCCTCCTTGGCTGGCATATCGAGCTTCGCCGATGCCCTGCCGCTCTTGCGTGCCAATGGCACATTAACCATGGCGCTTGGCGGCTTGTCCGTGCCCCAGCTGTTTGACGGCTTCAGCGCCGATGGAGCGATTGCCTTCGTGACGGAAGACAATGGTCTGACCGTGCAAAGCGATGGCGTGACGCTGAAAGCCGGCGCCATTCACGGCGACCTGATGGGCTTGTCGGCTATCTCGCCGACGCTGGGAACGCACCTGCGCCAGGGAGGCTTCCTGACCATCGCACCTCGCGACGCACCCTTGCTGCGTGTCACCCAGCGCAGCGACGGCGGCTTCGCGGCACGTCTTGCCGGCGATGCCCGGCTCAAGATCGCAGACGCGATCGAGGTGCAGGCAGGGGCGAACGTCATCGACGTATACCGGGAAGGCAACGGGTCAGGCTTGACCTGGGATCGGGTTGATGGAGGCACATTCTCGGTCGGGCGCCTGCCGTTTACCGCCCAAGGCATGGCACTGACAGCGGCGAATGCGACTGTCAGCGGCCGCGATGGCCGTTTCCGTGGCCGCGCACGTATCTCTGTCGCAGGCGACCTTGAATTGGACACGGACTTGATCGCCAAGGACAGCCGCCTCTCACTGGACGCGGACCTGGCTTTCAGCGGAGATGGCCTGGTGGCAAGACTGCGCAACAGGGATATTGCGCAGATTGGTGCCATTGCGGTCGCTGCCAGCGACCTCTCGGTTTCCGCTTTCGCGGTGCAGGCGAACGAGAATCAGCCCGCCGCCCTTATCGATATCCGCTTTCTCGACGATGGCACCATGGCTTGGGACAGCGCCTTGTCCCTTTCCGAATCCACGATCCAGGTCACGCTTGGCGGCCCCGGCGAGCCGGTCACGGAAATCGGCGCCACTCTGCCGGTCCTCACCCTGAGCGCAGATGGCGAAGGCGGCGGGTCCGTGCCGCACACCATGCGGGCAAATGCCGCCGGCAGCGGCGGTTTGCTCGAAGCCCGCCGGGATGGCGAAATTCTCGAAGGCCTGCCCCTGCACATTGTGGGCGACGGCATGACCCTGTCAGCGGCCTATCGTACGGGCAAACCGGCAGACCTGTCGCTCAATCTCGAAAGCCTGCGTCAAAACACCTCTCGCCCCGTGCTGGTGCCGGTAAGCCTGTCAATCGACGCCACCTATGCCTCCGATGACATGGCTTTCGTTGCCCGCATGGGAGATGCCAGCGGCAATCTGGTGATCGACCTTACGGGCAACCACAATCCCATTCGTGGTCAAGGGGCTGGCGCATTGACGCTGCATCCGATCCTGTTCGTGGATGGCGGCTTCCAGCCCGGCCGGCTGTCGCCCTACTTCAATAACCGGCTTGGCCTGACCACCGGCACCGTGTCGATGGCGGGACCGCTCGCCTGGTCCGACAAGGGCATCGCTTCGGAAGTGGTGATGTCGGTGGCATCCTTCAGCACCACTTTCGATGACGTCGCCGTCGTCGGCGTCAACGCCGCCATCACATTCGACCAGTTGTTACCGCCCGGCACACCGCCAGAGCAGCTCATCTCCCTTGCCGGCATCGACCTCGGCCTGCCCTTGACGCAAGGGCTGGTGTCCATGCGGCTCGACCGCAACGGTCTGCCGCTGATCGAAAACAGCCGCTGGCAATGGGCCGGGGGTACGGTGGGCGCCTCTTTCAGCCGCGGTGTCGGCCCGGACGACGAAGGCGAGGAGCGGCTGGTTCTCGAAATCGATGGGGTGGAGCTCGACAACCTTCTTGAATTGACCCCGCAAGGTACCAACATCGAGGCTACGGGCACGCTTTACGGACGAATCCCGGTTGTGTTTCGTGAGGGCGAGTTCGTGATCGTCGGCGGATGGCTGGAATCGTCATTCGAAGGTGGTCATATCCGCTACGGCGCCGGTGAATTGGCGCCGGGATTGATGGCCGGTGGCGAAGGGGTTAACCTGCTGTTGGAGGCGCTCGACAACTTCCGTTACAGCCGATTGCGGCTAGAATTGAATGGCCTTGACGAGGGTGAGACGGAGATGAGTTTCCGCATTCGCGGAGCCAATCCCGAGCTTTACGGTGGGGCCGAAATCGAACTGAACATGTCGATTGTCGGGCGCTTGGAACAGATATTGCGGCAGAGCTATGAAGCCTATTACGAGGTCCCCGAAGAAATCGCCAACAAGCTGGCCCGCTCGGGAGCACGGATCGCGGATGAGTGATATGACAAACACCTGCCAGGCACATGGTTCCCCTGCCGCCCGCAGTGGAGTCGCGCTGTTGTCCGCGGGTCTGTTCCTGGCGATCGCGGCCTGTCAGCCATCGGTCAAGGTCGAGGCACCTGACGAGCCGATCGTTATCAATCTCAACATCAAGATCGAGCAGGAAGTGCGGGTTAAGATCGATCGCGCCCTTGACGACGCGATCAGCGACAATCCGAGTATCTTCGAGTAATGGGTCGAGCAGATCGAGGAGATATGTGATGAATTTGCAATTGCTTCGATACCTATCTGCCGTTGGCGGCATGTTGATGGCGGCAGTCATGCTGGCCACGGCCGCGCTGGCGGATTCCGCATCGCTCAAGGGTTCCGGCGCCGCCGATGAGCTGGGCGATGGGTATCTCAGCGTTGTCACCGGCACGCGAGCCCTAGGCGCTGCCGAAGCGGTGGCGGAGATCAACGCCGCACGACGTGCAGCCTATATGGATGTCGCGGCCAAGACCGGAGCATCCCTGGCCGACGTCGAGGCCATAGCAGGCGCACGCCTGAGGCTCGCCACCATGAATGAAGAATTCGACGGCGGCACCGCCGAATCAGGCAACGGCGTCAAGGCCGAGATCAACCGAGCACTCGACGAAGTCATTGCCGGCAATCCCGGTATTTTTGACTGACAGAAACCCAATTCGGAGCGCAACATGCCTCGCAAGGCCTTTCACATCATATCGCTGACCCTCGCCGTGCTGATGGGCACGTTGCTGCTGGTAAGCGCTGCCGAGGCGGGATCGCGCGAACTGAAGAACACCGGTGCGGTGGGCGAGAGCACCAACGGATACCTTGCCGCGGTTCCCAACACGCGTTCGGTCGGTGTCGACGCGGAAGTGGATGCCATCAATGCGCAACGTCGCGAGGCTTATCTGCGCGCTGCTGCGGATACGGGCCGCTCGCTTGCCGAGATCGAGGCGGTCGCCGGCGCACGACTGCGGGAGAAGGCGGTCCCGGGCGACTGGATCCAGAATGCCGCCGGCGAATGGATCCGCAAGCCGTAGTATCAGAGCACTTTGCCCTCGAAGGGATGCCAGCCTTGCGGGTGTTCGACCTCGACAACCCATAGATCCGGATCGCGGTCTACGGCTCTGGCGATATAGGAATCCGCCTCTTCCTCCGAGACCAAGGCATCGGACATGGCCGCCAGCCATGCCAGGGCGCCGTCGACATCGCGCGTTTGCGTCAGAACACGGCAGCCCGTATTCCCCTGATTGAGCTTGAGCATCAGCATGCCGCCATGAGGATCCCCCTTGCGCAGCACATAGACCGGCACTGCCTCTACCGTACAGCGCCGTACATGGGCCTGGACCCAGAGCTCAGTGGGAAGGCGACCGTCCTGCATGGCGGTCAGTGGTGACCGCCGTGCCCTTCCATGGCTTCCGGCATGGGCGCGTCGTCGACAGCTTCGATCGTGCCGATCCGATATATGCCATCCGGCCCCTTCTCCAGCGTGAAAGACACGCCGGACCCGGCCTCAATACCGCTCAGGTCGGCACGGTCGGAGAGGGCAAGGTCCATGGTCATGGCCGGCCAACCAATATCCGGAATGGGCTCGTGGGTCAGATTGACGCTTCGCGCCGCCGCATCGATCGAATGTATGACACCCGTTGAGACAACAGGTTCGTCCGCCCGGGCCTGCACGGCCAGCATCGCCAGGATAGCCACCAGGACAATTCGCATCACTGCACTTTCAACGTCTTGATGTATGCCAGGATATTGTCGATCTGGTCCTGCGTGAACACGAAATCGGGCATTTCATAGTGCGGAGTCACCATGAAGGTACGCAGCCAATTCTCGCTACGCTGAGGATTGTTGGCAATCTCGCGAAACGTCGGCAAACCCACCAGACGCACATTCACCTGGTCATCCCTGACAACATGGCACTCCGCGCAAATGTCATCGGCGATTTCTCCGCCAATCTGAGGGCTGCCTATTTCGACTGCATTGGCCGCACCGGCCAGTGTAAAGGCCAGTACCGATGCTAACGCGACTGCCGACTTTCTCATCCACACTCTCCCAATGCTGTCCGAACCAAGGCACCATAGCCCAAGGAGGTCATTGCCGCCTTGACTTCGATTAGGTGAAATTGCCTCAACCGCCCTCGCATTGCGTGCTTTCCATACGCCGCAATTGACTCGTCGCCCACGTCCTCTCGTCGACGCCGCAATCACCCGGATCTGCGCCGTTCTCACAGCGGTCGAGATAGGTCGCGAGTGCGGCAACCGCATCGCATTGGTTGCTCAACGTCAGGGCGATGCCGTAATCGAGCCAATACTGCGCACGCTCGGGATCGAGCATCGTGGCCACCTTCAGGTCTTCCAGCGAGGCTTGCTCATCCGCCAGTTCATTGAGCAACAAGCTGCCCCTTGAGGCTCTGATCGCCGCATCGTATGCGCCGTAGAATACGGCCTTGTTCCAGGCATCGATCGCTTCGTCGAATTGCCCATTTGCACGCAATACCCGTGCCTTGGCATGAAGAATTGTCGGGTCCATCGGGCGAACCGCGAGCAGCTCGTTCCATACTGTGACAGCATTCTCGTAGCTCGCCATCGCCTCGTAGGTCGATGCCCGCGCAGCCTGGAGATCCATGCGGCCGGGCGACAACGCCAAGGCCGCATCAAAACTCCGCATGGCAAGAACATACTGACCGTTATCGGAATAGGCTTGCCCCAAGGCGAGCTCAAACTGCCAAACCTGGCCAAAAGCCACAGCCTGGGCGAAATGCCGTATTGCGTCGGCGTGTGAACCGGCGCGTGCGAGCATTTGTCCCGAGACATAGTCGGCAAAGCCCAGGAGCGACGAGAGATCCGCTTTGCGCCGCGCGATGATTTCCACTCTGGCCAAGTACTTGGCGACATCGCGAAGAGCGTCATCGGTTGTTGCCGCAGCACTCCAACCGGGGGACAGAGACACGAGATAATGCCAGCGGACCATCCAAGATGCAGGCGCTGACTCGAGAGCGGCCTCCAACAGACTTTCCGTTCGATCGCTGTCGCCACGCGCCATGGCGATCGAGATCAAGGCCGCATAGGCAACGCTCAATTCCGGCTTGAGCCCGATGGCGGCTTCCAGATCGCGAACGGCAAGCGTGAAGAAATCATTCATGGCGCGCAGGCGATCCGCAGACGTCTCGCCTGGCTGATCGCTGCCGCAGGTCAGCCAACCGAGATCGGCATAATAATATCCGCGTACCAGCAATGCCGCGTACGATTCCGGTCTCGACTCGACCCAGTTCGCCAAGGTGTGCGCCATTTCCGGGTCCGTGGTCTTGAACATGCTGAAAGCGTCATCAACTACCCGGTCCGAGATCTGAGCCCGCTCAAAAGCACCTTGATAGACCTGCAAATGGCGCTCGAGGCGCTTGAGCTTGCCGCTCCTGAGCATCTCCAGGAAGGCCGGGCCGTCGGGCGCTTCCAGCGCCACGACCGGAGCCGACAACATCAGTGCCGAAAGCAAAAAAAGCAAAAGCGCGGCCGGCCAGCCAGTTCGTCTTTTCGCCGTCATCAGATCACATCCTCGCGATAGCCGGTCCGCCTGCTCTCAACACGCTATAGTCGGCCATTGTCACGGTCGGACGATAGTATCATGGGTGTGGAATATCTCCTGAGATTTTGGCCGATGCTGGCGGTTCTGGCCATTGGCATCGCCGCTTACGGAATTCTGGTCGTCTTCACCGGGCGGCGCAGCACCTTTACCACGGCAATATACTTCCTCGCCAATATGCTGTTCGCATACCTCGTCTACTCCGTCCTGGACTCGAGTGGCATGTCCGCCCTGCTAACCCGGGAACATACGGACCAGTCGCAGGCCGCCCTGACGGAGCTTTGCCAAACGAGCTGCGAACGCAACACCCGAATACGCCATCTCTGCGATGAGTTCTGCGGCTGCGTGATGCTTTACGCTCGCGACCAATTGACCTACCCCGAGCTCGTGGCCGTCATGACGGAGCGTGGCGACGATCGCAGCACCCGGCTATGGAACCAGACCAACCGCAATTGCGCGATCCGGGTCGTGGACCGCCCCCGGTGACCGCTAGACCGGATCCCAGCCGAACACGTCCGTGGTCACGTCGAGGCTGTGAAACGATCCCGCAAGCGCCGGCATGGCGTGCTCGGCAACGCTGGCCGGCGTCCAGCCCTCGCCGCGCTGTACGGAACGCACCGGGCGTGGCTGGCTCATGAGGAAGATTTCGTTGTTGCGGACCGCAAAAATCTGTCCGCTGACGCCTTCCTCGCTCGCCTTGTCGCTGAGCAGATAGGTGGCGAGCGGTGCGATCTTGTCGGGCGTCATTGCCTTCAGGCGCTCGATTCGGGCGGCCTGGGAATCGTCGGTGATGGGAATGGTGCCGATCATGCGGCTCCAGGCGAAAGGCGATATGCAGTTCGAGCGCACGCCGAATCGCGCCATATCGAGAGCAATCGACTTCGATAGCCCGACGATACCCAGCTTTGCCGCCGCATAGTTGGCCTGGCCAACATTGCCGATAAGGCCCGAGGTCGATGTCATGAAGACAAACGCGCCACCGCCCTGTTCGCGAAAGCGCGTCGCAGCGGCGCGGCTCACATTGAAGCTGCCTTTGAGGTGAACCGAGATCACTGCATCCCAGTCCGCCTCGCTCATTTTGTGAAAGATGCCGTCGCGGAGAATGCCGGCATTGCTGACCACCGCGTCGAGACGCCCGAAAGCGTCAACGGCCTGGGCGACCATGGCTTCGGCAGCCTGCGGATCGGTGACGCTGTCGAAATTGGCCACCGCCTCGCCGCCGGCAGACGCGATCTCGTCGACCACCTCAAGGGCCGGAACCTTGTCCGCGCCCTCGCCCTTTTCGGTGCCGCCAAGGTCGTTGACGACCACGCGGGCGCCCTCGCCGGCCATCATGATCGCCATGCCGCGGCCGATCCCGCGCCCAGCGCCCGTTACCAATACCGTCTTACCTGCCAGCATGCCGCTCTCAGCCATCGCTCTC
>CAZKTK010000037.1:0-3068 GCA_964555535.1 uncultured Rhodospirillaceae bacterium | reverse complement strand
CGCTCTCAGCCATCGCTCTCTCCCTTGCGCTGCAGCCTCGACATGAAACTGCGGCGCCGATCCTAATCGGCGCCGCTAACGAGTGCCAGCCGTGGATTGGACGAAGGGGGCAGCGCTAGACGCGGTCGCCAGCGCGGCGCTCTTCCTCGCGGCGATCCTGCATGATTCGCCGGTCGCGATAATCGGGCTCCTCTTCGTCCCCGGCGACTTCGGCGCGGCGATCATCACCACGGCGTTCGCCCTGGCGGCGGCGCTCGCTGGTAAGAGCGGTCAGATGCTCAGAGCCGGGCTGCGGCGCAGCCTGATCAGCCCCCATCGACTGGTCCATGGCGATGGGGGCTGATCAGAAGGTGCCATCGTCGGAAACCAGTTGTCCCGCATCGCCCGAGGTCAGGAACTGACGGGTGGGCAAGGTAGTGGCACGGGTAATCGCCGCCGGCACCATGGAGCGCTGCGTGTCGAAAATCGTACCCGAGAAACAGGAATCGAAAATCGCGAAGACATGCTTGGCTTTGGCCAAGCGCACATATTCGCCGAAGCGGCGCATGGTCAGCGCCTGAATGCGAAACCGCGCACTGGTATCGGGTCGTTCCGCGTCCGCGGGCACCAGATATCCCTCGCCATCTTCTGTATGGCCGTGTCCCGCAAACCAGACAAACAGACGCGCCTCGGGGTCCGCGCCCTTTACGACAAAGAATTCCTCCAATGTCGATTTGAGAGCTATGGAATCGACGTCAATATGCAGTTCCACGTCGAAGCCCTGTGCCTCAAGAGATGCCGCAACTTGCTCGGCATCCTCCACCGCCTTGGCAAGGCGTGGCCAGCCATTGTTGTAGTCGTCGATGCCAATGACCAGGGCATAGCTGCCCGAGTAGAGCCGCACGGTCTCGGCAATAGGTGCATCCGGCGAAGCGGCCGTGCGCAAGTCGACGCTCAGGCCTCGACTGTCGGCAAACGCGGACGAGCCGGCTAAGGCGATGCCGCACATCATACCGACAGCGGCCCTGTACAACGTCCTGGACATGGTCACCTAACCCTCAACTCGACAATGGCCGTGGCAACGCGCGTATCCTCGATGCCATTGAATATCTCAGTCAATTGTGACGCAAGCTCCCCGGCAATCGGCTGGAAGTCGCCGGCGACCAATGCCTGCGGCAACTCGCGCGTCACGTCGCGGCTGGTACCGTAGCAGATGATGCGCTCCACGCCTGCCGGGGGGGGGCCACGGTCAATGGCACAGGCAGACGCTCGCCGGGCAGGTGCAACGTCTCATAGCCCTCGACCCAGGCACCGCTCGAGAATCTTGACGGGAACAGCCCTATTGTACCGTCGGCACCGTTGTGAAAGCAGTAGATCGCAGCATCCCGATTGGCTTTGATCTGCAAGGTCAATTTATCGCCGATGGAAAATTCCGGCTCGGATCCGCGGTCCGTGGAGACATACAAATGGAAAGGGTCGATGCTGTCGCGCAAGGTCGCCAGTTCCGCTTCAGCCTGCGCGACGCAGTTCACCTCCACCAACCAAGCGATGCGCGTCAAGGCATTCTCGAAGCGTTGGCGGATCAGCCGCACTTCCACATGCACCGGCTCGCTTTGTTCCTCCACGATCACCAGAAACGCAGCCTCATCCCGATATGACAAGGTCCGCGGCCAGGCATGGGTAACCTCGCCCGCGTTCCACGCGATCTGCGCGGATTGTCCGGTTTCGAGATCGGTCAGCTTGGCGCTGCGGCGCTCTTCGGAATCGGGCCGCCAAAGATGCAGGTAATGGCCGGGCTCGACGCAATAGCGGGCCGAATGGGACGTGTTGACCCAAAGCGCGTTGCCCGGTCCCTCGACAGGGGCGAACCCTCGAACCCCACCAAGCGCATATCCTGCCTCGCCGTCAGGCGCCAGCAGACCCGCGATCACGCCCAGTGTTCCTTGCCGCTCCTGCTGCTCGCCATCGATCTGGATGCCACCCTCGTAAGGGCCCTCGATGGTGATGGAATTGCCGGCCTCCGAGAGAAAAGACACCCGTGCGCCTTCAGGAACACTAACCATTTCACCTGACGGCACCACGGTCCCCGCCGGCAGCGATGGTGCAGTCGAAGCGATCACTACGGCGTCGGTCGCATACGCTGCCTGCCAAAGAGCAGGCATGCCTGCAAGAATTGCGGCAAATATCAGCAGACGGCGCATGGCATTCTTCCCCCTCGCTTCGTACGCAGCTGGGCATACAAGGCGCTTATTGGTGCATCTCACCTCACACACCGCATCCAATAGTGAGACGTCCCTCCAACAAACACCACCTAAATAGCCAGAATCGCTACAGCAATATCCATTTACCTAGCCGCGTCTCCGGTCCTTGACGGCGCTGAGACCATACCACAGGTGCCGCCGCTCGAAGCCCCTCTTCCTGGCTCCCCGTCGTGGAGCGCGGCAGAAGACGGCAATCGTGGAGTGGAACAGCGAGCCCCGCGTACTACATAATCCTAAGATGATGCCGCCAGGGAAGCGGCACATGGAGTGGCAAGGGAGCAGATATGCCGGGCAAACAGACGAAGGTTTTTACCGCTGAGCGTTCCGGGCTCGCGGAAAGCGCGCCTGTCGCCGATCAGAGCGGCGTGACGAATGCGGACCTGCTGCAGGCGATCGAAGCACTGAAGCGCCAAGTCAGCGGCGGGACAGGGGATGACGCATCCACGGCCGAGGGGGTCGACGAGATCAACGAAGAAATTCTCGCCGCTCAGGAGAATTTGGACGCGATCCGCACCGAAATCGGCCAGATGGCAAAAACCATCGAGCGCGCGAAGGTGGAAATCGCCGCGATCAAGCATCCCTTTGCAGATGACGACCAGATGATGGTCGCCTCCAACCAGATGGATTCGATCGTCAACGCTACCGAAACCGCTACCCATACCATCCTCGGCGCGTCCGAGATGGTGGAGGATGCGATCAAGCGCATGGTCGCCGTGGACCCTGAAAACGGCGACCTGCTGGCTTTGAGCGAAGAGGCCGGCGGACATTTGATCCGTGTGATGGAGGCTTGCGGCTTCCAAGACATCACCGGCCAGCGTGTGACCAAGG
>CAZKTK010000036.1:0-13182 GCA_964555535.1 uncultured Rhodospirillaceae bacterium | reverse complement strand
CGGCATGTACGTGGTCGAACACGAGGGCCCGAAGGCGCAAGTGTTCGTCAAGGGCGAGGCCGAGCCCTACTGGTTCGTCTCGGTGCGCGATGCGATCGCTTTCCAGCACCTTGAGGAGACACCGCAAGCGGTCACGGCCTTCTATGTCACCGACATGACGGAAAGCGACTGGGCCAATCCCGATTCCTGGATAGATGGCGCGACGGCCTGGTATGTGGTCGGCGGCAGCCGCCTCGGTGGCATGGGCGCGTCGGAAACGGTACCCTTTGCCAGCCGAGAAGCCGCCCAGACCTTCGCCACCGAATTCGATGGCGAGGTCGCGGCCTATGACGAGATACCGACCGAGGCAGTGCTCGCCTCGCGCTAGAGAGGCCACATGCCACGAAGCGACGCCGAGACTGCTCTTATCGACGGCTTCTCCACGGAATACGCCCTCACCGGCAACGCCCTGCTCCAAGACATCGAACAATCCGTCTGCGGCTGCAGCTACGGCGCCAGCAGCTGGACCACGCGCGCCGAAGCCGATTCTGCGATCGACATGCTGGGACTGGCACCAGGCAAGCGCTTGCTGGACATAGGCACAGGCTGCGGTTGGCCCGGCCTTTATTTGGCATCGGCCAGCGGCTGCGAGGCGATGCTGCTCGATATGCCTTTTTCCGGCTTGCTGGCGGCCGCGCGCCGGGCAGCCGAGGATGGCATGGCCGGACGCTGCCTGCCGGTGCAGGGCGACGGTGCGGCGATTCCCTTCGCCGATGAGAGTTTCGATGCGGTTTTCCATTCCGACGTGCTGTGCTGTCTGGACCCGAAGCTCGACGTCCTGCACGAGTGCCGGCGCGTCATTCGCGGATCGGGAACCATGGTCTTCTCGGTTCTCTCGGTACGTCCGGGGCTCAGCACGGCGGAGGCGGCGCAAGCCGCCACACTCGGCCCGGCCTTCGTCGCCTCTCCCCATGACTATCCGACACTGCTGGATATGGCGGGCTGGACCATTACCAAGCATCTCGACGTATCCGCCAATTTCCGCAAGACCGTGGCAAGCCTTCTTGCGGCAGAGGAGCAACACCTGAAAAGTCTGGCCGACCTGCGCGGCGAACAGCGGCAGACGGAGCGGCTGGCAACCATGCGAAAGCGCCAGCGCGGCGTCGTTTCGCAGCTCATCTGCCGTGAGGTCTTTCAGGTCGCGCCAGCGCCAGGGTAACGAGCACACCCACGGACGAATTTGTGCTAGCGTGAGGCCGTTCACCGGAGGAGGAAACGGCGGTGTTACGACTTGTCGCGCTTTGTTGTCTCGGGCTCGCGTTCGGCGCGACAAATTCGGCCAGTGCGGCGGAGCCGCCCGTGCCGATGCTCAACCTGACCGATGACGATGTCTGGATCCCCGGCCAAGGCAATTACGCAGCCGAGTTCAATCGCTGGGCCTGGCTGAATTTCGGTGCCCCGATCCCGCCTGAGGAGCTTGCCCTGGCAGCGCCTTCGGCCGGCAGCGCGACGACTTTTCCCCGCTCGCGCGAGGCGTTCTCCGCGCCGATCGCCACGCTCAGCGAGGAGCGCCTGCGCGCCTTCGCTCTTGGGCGCAAGCTCTTTCGTATTCTCTGGACCGGCGCCTCCGCGTCGGAGGGGCGCTTCGACGGCCTCGGCCCCACGTTCAACAGGACCTCGTGCTCAGGCTGTCACTTGAAGGATGGCCGCGGCCAGCCGCCGGCAAGACCCGAAGACGCGATGAAGTCCATGCTCGTCCGTCTGAGTGTCGATGGCGAGGCGGAAGACGGCGGCCCCAAGCCCCATCCCGTTTATGGCGGCCAGCTCCAGGACAGAGGCATCATCGGCGTGCCGCGCGAAGGCCGCGTGACCATTGGCTATCGCGAGATCGCCGGAAGCTTTGCCGACGGGGAGCCCTATAGCCTGCGCGAGCCGGTCTACACCTTCACGGACATGCAGCACGGCCCGCTCGGCGAAGATGCCCTGTTCTCACCGCGCGTCGCCCCCGCCATCTACGGGCTGGGTTTGCTCGAAGCCGTCGATGCCGCCGATATCGCCGCCGCAGCGGACCCGGACGATGCCGATGGCGACGGCATTTCCGGCAGGCTCAATCGCGTCTGGGACCCAATCACCGGCGAGGACAGTATCGGCCGCTTCGGCTGGAAGGCGAACACCGCGAATCTCTATACCCAGGTCGCCGCCGCCGCCCATGGCGACATGGGGCTGACCAGCTCCGTTTACCCCGAGAACAACTGCCCGCCGGCACAGCTCGCCTGTGTCGAGGCACCGGCCGGCGGCGAGCCGGAGCTCACGGACGAGCGGCTGGAAATGCTGGTTCTCTACGCCCGGGCCTTGGCCGTCCCGGCGCAGCGCGACATCCACGATGCCGAGGCGAAACGAGGGCAGGAGATATTCCAGGAGATCGGCTGCACCGGCTGCCACAGACCGAGCCTGAGCACCGGGTCAGACACCGCCGTGCCGGAGCTCGCCAACATCACCTTCCGCGCCTATACGGATCTGCTGCTGCATGACATGGGCGAGGGTCTTGCCGACGGCAGGCCGGATCACGATGCGTCCGGCAGGGAATGGCGCACCCCGCCATTGTGGGGCATCGGCCTGGTTCACCGGGTCAACATGCACCAGAACTTCCTGCATGACGGCCGCGCCCGCGGGCTGATGGAGGCGGTGCTGTGGCATGGCGGCGAGGCGGCAGCGGCGCGCGACGCCGTCATCGCGCTGGCGAAAGCGGACCGCGATGCCCTGATCGCCTTTCTTGGCTCCCTCTGACCTCTGACCGACCGTTCCTGTTGATCCCTATCTTCAAAAATGCGAAAGCTGCGGCCCAAGAAGACGTCCGGCATGAACCGGTGCGCGCAGTACCAGCGGCGGCGTTCATAACGGAACGTGGCCAAGCGGATTTCGGAGACCGGCCATGATCAGGCGCCTCAGCCTCATCGCCCTGACAGTCTTTTTGGCCGGCCACGCCACCGTGGGCCAGGCTCAGGATACCGATGCCGAGGTTACGCGCAACGATCTCGGGTTCGTCGGCGAAAGCGGCAACGAAAAGACCAAGATCGTCATATCGGCAAGCGCTGGCGTGACCCCCATCGTCAATCCGGTCGAGGTCACCATCACGGTCGATACCCTGCCGTGGTTTCTCGTCACATTTCCCAATGTGCGCGAAGAATGGGGTGCCTTCAAAGTCATCAAGGAAATCAAGTCGCGCACGGTCCCCGTCACAGACTCGGGCGACCGCCTGGACCGCAGCGAGCGCCGGTATGTGTTGGAGCCCGTCGAACCGGGCTTTCATTCCCTGCCGACCATGCTCATTTCCGTGCTCGACGCGAGCAAGATGGCGACCACGGCGTGCCTGTATCGGGAAGAATGCGAAGTTCAGAGCATCAACCGGCGCTACTCGTACGATTCCGAGTTCCTGCGCACGGCGCCCATCGGCATCGAGGTCACCTCTGTGCTGCCGCCCGATGCCGACATCACCAAGCCGAAAGACATTTTGCCGCCAGTGGCACTGCCGCCGCCGCCGCCCACGCCAATCGTGTGGCAGCCCTATGCCCTCGGCGCAGCCGCCATCCTGGCCGCCCTGCTCTTCGGTTTGTGGCTGCGCAAACGGTTGAACCGCCCGCCGGCGCCGAAACCCGTGCCCATGGCACCCGCGCACGAGCTTGCCCTGGCAGCACTTGCGCGGCTTGATGGCATGTCCTTCGCAACGCCCGAGGAGGCGGATGCCTTCCATGTTCGCCTGTCATCGATCTTCCGGCGCTATCTGGACTGGCGCTTCGGGCTGCAGGCCGCCGAGCGCACGACCGAGGAAGTGGTATCGGCCGTTACGGAGCCGGAGACGGCCGGCTCGATGGCGACACGGCGCGACCTCATGCAAAATTTCCTGGGGAAATGCGATCAGGTGAAGTTCGCGAAGTACCAGCCGGGCGGCGAAGAAAGCCGGGGCCTGCTGACCGTCGCTACGGATTTCGTTCACGAGACGGCGGACGCCAATGCACGCGTGGCAATGTCACGGGCGGCGGAAGTCAGCTGAATCCGTTAGCGGGCCCCGCCGAGCTCCAGGATCAAATCTGACGTTCCCAGCGAAACCGGCTCGCCACTCGTCGCGAACATCTCGCCTTCCCCCACCTCGCCGGCATCGCCGTCGCGATCGGTATAGGCTTCGACGATATATTCCCAGAATCGGGGGTTCCCGTTCATGTCGACGATGGGGCCGATACTGAAGGCGTGCGGCAGCGCAGTACCCTTGAACAGTTTGTACGACAGATCGTGCTGTACATCGTCCTTGGGGTGATAGATGCGCAGGACCAGGCGGTCACTTTCGACAGGCTCGCTCGCTGCTCCGGCCGCCAAACGAACAATGCCGGCAATGGCGAATTCCTCGCCAGCCGGCATTGGCATATCCATATCATCGGCAGCCTGGGCAGTGGCAACCCAAGCCCAGAACAGGGCGCCGAGGCCGATGCCCCGGCTCAATCCTGGGGCTGTCCGGTGAGCCATTCGTAGTAATTGCGCAAATTCTTCGATGCGGTCCAGCCACGATAGCGGACATGGGTTACCTGCCCGTGCAGCAATTCGAGCTTCTTGTAGTTCTCGACGGAGAAATTGACGAGCACATGGTCGCCATTTGTCTCTTCAACCTGAACGAACGGCGCCAGCATATCCTCGAGTTGGTCATCGTTGACCGCGACACAACTGGCTTGGTCTCCGCCGCCCTCAGCCGCCGCAGCGTCGTAGGCGGCGGCGGAGACGCATACGAGGGAGCCACTTTCCAGCATATGTGCGGCCCCTTCTTCTTCTGCCATGGCCGTGCCGGCAAACGCCGAAACTGCCACTACCAATGCCGCTGCCGACGTAACGCTTCCAAACGCTTTCATATTCCTCACCCCAGGCAAGTCGAAAGTGACCCGATGCTCTATCGCGCGACCCAGACAGCGCCTTCTTTCGCAACCGTCTCGAGATAGGCACCGATCTGGGAAATCTGGTCCTCATCGAGGATACCGCCCCAACCGGGCATAAGGCCGATCCGACCTTCCTGGCCGTTAAGAACTCGCTTTACGAATTCCGGATAACCCCAATAAAACTTTGTCAAATCCGCGGCGTAGTGTTCACCGAAACGAGAATTGCCATCGGCCTTCTTGCCATGACACTGGGCGCAGAATTTGAAGTAGAGGTGGCCGCCGGCGAGGATGGCCTCTTCGTCACCCGCCAACGGATTCGCCTTCGGGTAACCACTGTCGTCCGCCGTTACCGGCGATGCGGCCACGGCCATCATGCCAGCCGCAACCAGCCCGAGCCCAAAGCCTTTGAAGATACGATCACGCAAGGTCAGCTTCACCGATATCACCTTTCAATCGTCACTCTGCGCCTCGCAACGAGGCACTTTCACGCTTCTACATATTGGAAAAAAAAAGGATAGGGCAAGGAGTGAAACACCCCTTGCCCCATCTTCTTCGGTCGCCGCGAGACTAGTCGAGCGAGAACGCCACGAAGGCAGCGCTTTCCTCGTAGTTCACGAGCTTGGCTTCGTTGAGACCGGCAACAGCGCGGCCAACGTAGGAGCCATGACCCGTGGCGAACAGCACATACTGCGTGCCACCGGTCTCGTAGGAAATGATACCGCCATTATGGCCGGAACCATTGTTGAACCGCCACAGCAGCGCGCCGGTAGCGGCATCAAGCGCTTCGGCATAGCCGTCGGTCGTGCCGTTGAACAGCAGGCCGCCAGCCGTCGACATTAGAGCCGAATGCGGAATGATGTCGTAACGCTTCTCCCAAGCGATATCGCCGGAGACCGGATCACGACCGGTGAGCCAAGCGTGGTTGGTGTCGCCCGGGGGGTTCGTGCCCTGGAACTCGGCATTGAAGAAGGCCTGCACGACCGGCTCGACGGTGCGTTCCACCGAACCAAGCACGCCTTCGCTGCCGCCCTTGACACCGATCGTCAGCCACATGCACCACTCCTGGGTGTTGCGGTAGAACAGACCGGTCTGTGGGCTGTAGGAGCCGGCATTCCAGCTATGGCCACCGTCGATGGCGGGGCAGACCAGGGTCTTCTCGCCAGCTTTCGGCCAAAGCATGTTTTCCCACTGGCCGGTTTCAAGATTGAAGCCGGTGGTCCAGTTGTAGTTCCGCATGTCGGGATAGACATTGACCGGCTGGCCGGTCTTGGCGTCATGAACGTGGTTGAAGCCGTTCTTGCCCGGATGCAGCACGAGGCTACGACCATCTTCGTTGAGCATGACGTACTCACCAGGAGAAGCGTCATAATCATACGGATCCGACGGCGCTTCCTGGAAGTACCAGTTCAGCGAGCCGGTATCGAGATCGAGAGCGATCGTGGACGACGTGTAGAGGTTGTCGCCAGGACGATGAGCGTCGGCATTGGCGTCACGGCAGGTGTCGCCACAATAGTCATAATCGGGGTTCGGGTTACCGGTACCGATCAAGATCTGATTGTTGCCGTAGTCGACGGTGCCAGGCTGCCAAGCGCCGCCACCACCATACTTCCAGCTGTCGCCGCCCCACGTGGACAGAGCATGCTCGTCACCACGACCCGTGGTGTAGAACGTCCAGGTTACGTCGCCGTTCGACGGGTTCATGCCGAAGCACTTGCCTTCGATCGGGTACTCACCGCCATTCTGACAAATGACGAAGAGATCGGAACCGACAAACGTGCCGGAGCCGGAGAAACCAACGGTTTCCTTGGCCGAGTCGATAAGCTGCTTGCGCCAGACTTCCTCACCGGTGTTCTCGTCGAGGGCGACAACGGCGCCGTCGATCATGCCGGCATAGACGCGGCCGTCACCGATGGAGATGCTGCGGCTGTGGCCGAAGAAAGTGCGGGACAGCACGGCCTGATCGATCTCAGGCTCGTACGACCAGACACGATCGCCAGTAGCGCCATCGAGCTTCCACACGGTCGCCGGGTTCGAGATGGCATAGACGGAGCCATCAATCGCCAGCGGCGTGGAGTGGATGCCTTGGCGGACCTGACCAGGCTGGAAAATCCAGGCCGGGCGAAGATCCGAGACGTTGCCGGTGTTGATTTGAGCCAGCGGGCTGTAGCGCCAAGCTTTGTCAACGGTGCGGTGATACGCGCACCAGTCGCTGTCTTCGCAGTTACGAATGCGAGATGCATCCGAGCCTGCAAACGTAGCAGGAGCAGCGATCGCCCCCATCACGCCAGCGATGACTGCCACTTGAACCGGCCGGGCGAAATTGAATTCCTGCCCTAAGTTCATTGGGTGACCTCCCTAGTAAAGGTTCGGGTTAACGAAGAGCCGAGACTTTTGCTTCGGCCCCTGAGCGTAGTCTCTCTCGTTCTCGAACTATCCCGTCCCGGCCCCACATGAAGCACCGAGTTCTTGCACACATCCACACAGCACCGAAGCGGGTTTGCCCTTTCGGCAGCAGCTTATCGAGAAATCCTCCACAGTCAATCATCATTCGCCCATATTCTGCTGTCAAGTATGTAACTACCTGACATGTCCCTGGCGCATGTAGAGACGCGCCGCTAAAACATTTGGACAAGAGCAACGGCAGATGACCCGCAGAGCAAGATGGTGAGCACGATGGCTGGTATCGGACGTCTAGGGGCAGCGCTTGGGATTCTCGTCCTTGTCACGGCGAGTGCCGCGACGGCGAACAACGTGACCACGGTCGTACCGACGATCGAAAGGCCGGCGGCGCCGGAAGTCGACCTGACAGACGCGCAGGCGGCGATCGATTCCGGGGAATACGAGGAAGCGATCGCGAAACTCGAAGCCGTCATCGCCGCGGCGCCGGATAGTGCCGAAGCCTATAACCGCCTCGGCTATGTCCACCGCAGGCTACAGAACTTTGCCGATGCCTTTGCGAATTACGGCCGCGCCCTGGAAATCGACCCCGCACACACGGGCGCCCACCACTATATCGGCGAGGCCTATCTTGAAGTCGACGATCTGGCAAAGGCCGAGTATCACCTCGCGCAATTGAACGATATCTGCGAGTGGGGATGCGACGACTTCTGGGAGCTCAAAGCCGCCGTCGAACTCCACAGAGCCAACACTCTCTAGCCCGCCCCCGGTCCGGGCGGCAGGTCGGGATCCGGCAGGCAGGTGGCTGTGACCACCGCCGCATGTTTCAGGCCGGCCAGACGCGGATGGCTGTCGGTGGCGAAACGCAGCTTGGCGCTGAGATAGGTCTGATCGCCCGTAAGCCGTGTGAAGCGCGGGCCCAGGTTCATGTGGGTCTCGCGCATCATGGTGAGCACCAGCGGCGCGCCATCGCGCACGAATGGCCAGTCGAGGCTGACCTCGCCTCCGGTGAGCCGGCCGCTGCTGTTGTAATCGACACGCATCCAACCGCTCAGCTCGGCGCCGGGCAGCGACAATGGCGGGCCGATATCCGCCAGCCAGCCGCGCACAGCAAGGTCGCTGTCGATCCAAAGCCAGAAGGCGATCGGCGAGGTGCTGCCCCGTTCGAGGCTCTGATGCAGGATCTCGCCTTCGCAGGCGAACTCGGCGATGGTCTGGCTCGGTGCCGGCGGCAAGGGCTCCACGGGCGGGACCGGCACCACTGCTGCAACGGGCTCGGGCGCCCGAACCTCCGGCTCCGGGCTGGCGCAGGCAGCGGCGAGGGCCGCCAGCGCCAAAGCAAGCCATAGACGCATCCGCTAGACCTTTTCGATGACCATCGCCAGGCCTTGGCCGACGCCCACGCACATGGTGCACAGGGCGTAACGCTCATCGCGGTGGTGCAGCTCGCGTGCCGCGCTCAGCACGAGCCGGGCGCCGGACATACCGAGCGGATGGCCGAGCGCGATGGCGCCGCCGTTGGGATTGACGTGCTCGGCATCGTCCGGCAAGCCGAGTTGGCGCAGCACAGCAAGGGCCTGGGCCGCAAAGGCCTCGTTGAGTTCGATCACCCCGACGTCGCCTAGCGCGATGCCAAGTCGCGCCAGCAGTTTCTCCGAGGCCGGCGCCGGTCCCATCCCCATGATTCGCGGCGCAACGCCGGCACTGGCGGTTCCCAGCACGCGGGCTATCGGCGTCAGCCCGTGGCGCTCGACTGCCGCGTCGGAGGCGACAATGATGGCGGCGGCACCGTCATTGACACCGGCAGCGTTGCCGGCCGTGACCGTGCCGTCTTCGCGGAACGGCGTCGGCAACTTGGCCAGGCCTTCCAACGTCGTCTCGGGCCTCGGGTGTTCGTCGCTCTCGACCACCAGCGGATCGCCGCGCCGACGCGGGATGGTCACGGGCACGATCTCCTCCGCCAGGCGCCCACAGTCCATGGCCGCGCCGGCGCGCTGCTGGGAGCGCAGCGCAAAGGCGTCCTGGTCGGCCCGCGAGACCTGATAGTCCTCGGCCACATTCTCCGCCGTCTCGGGCATCGAATCCACGCCGTGCTCGGCCTTCATGCGCGGATTGACGAAGCGCCAGCCGATGGTGGTGTCGAACACCTCGTTCGTGCGGGAGAAGGCCTTGTCCGCCTTGCCCATCACGAAGGGCGCCCGTGTCATGCTTTCGACACCGCCGGCTATCATCAACTCGCCCTCACCGCAGCGGATGGCGTTCGCCGCCACCGACACGGCCTGCATGCCCGAGCCACAGAGCCGGTTGACGGTCTGACCCGAGACCGATTGCGGCAGCGCGGCCAGGAGAGAGGCCATGCGCGCCACGTTGCGATTGTCCTCGCCAGCCTGATTGGCATCGCCATAGACGACATCGTCCACCACCTCCCAGTCGACGCTCTCGTTGCGGGCCATCAGGGCCGAAATCGGCGCCGCCGCAAGATCGTCGGTGCGGATCGCCGACAGCGCGCCGCCAAAGCGCCCGATCGCGGTGCGCGCGTTGTCGCAAATGAAAGCCTCGGTCATGTCCGTCTCCTAACGCCAGTGCGGCCGCCATGGTAACGCCAAGCCCTTGCCGCCCGCCATAGGCGTCTGGTCTATTGCGGCGGATGGAAATCTGGATACCGATCACCATTGCCGCAGCGGCATTGCAGACTGTCCGCAACGGCCTGCAGAAACACCTCAAGGGACGGTTGAACACGACGGGCGCGACGTTTTCGCGCTTCCTCTATGCCTGGCCGCTGGCCATTCTCTACCTGCTGCTGCTCAATCAAGGCCTGGGCCTGGCAATCCCTGCGCCGAACGCCGAGTTCGCCCTGCATTGCGCCATCGGCGGGCTGGCCCAGATCGGCGGCACGGCTGCCTTGGTGCAGCTCTTCTCATACCGCAATTTCGCCGTCGGCACCGCCTACTCGAAAACCGAGACCGTGCAGGCGGCCCTGTTCGGCATCGTCGTCCTCGGCGACAGCGTCAGCGCCATGGCCGGCGCCGCAATCCTTATCAGCCTGATCGGCGTGATCGCCATTTCCACGGCCAAGCAGACCATCGGGCTGTCTGCCGTGCTGCGACAACTTGCCGGCAAGGCCGCTCTCATGGGCCTCCTGAGCGGCGCCGGCTTCGGCATTTCCGCCGTCTCCTATCGCGGTGCCGCATTGGCTCTCGGCGATGGCGGCTCGGTCATTCAGGCGGCGCTGACCCTGGTCGTGGTGCTCATCTACCAGACACTTCTGATGGGCGGCTACATGCGCCTCGTCGACTTCGCCCAATTCAAGGCCGTGCTGCGCGCTTGGCCGATAGGCATCTGGGTGGGTGTCAGCGGCATGCTCGGCAGCGCCGGCTGGTTCACCGCCATGGCAATGCAGAACGCGGCCTATGTCCGTGCCGTGGGGCAGGTGGAGCTGGTCTTTACCATCGCGCTGTCCGCGCTTGTCTTTCGCGAGAAGACCACGCGACGGGAGCTCTTTGGCATCGTGCTCATCGTCCTCGGCATCGTGCTGCTGATCCTGCCGTGACGCGCTTGATCCTCCGGCAAAGCATGACATAGTGGACACTGGAACGTAACGCTGGGAGAGGGCATGGAACGGTCATCTTCGTCCTACAAAGAGGACCGAGACCGGTTCGTACTGTTCGCCTTTGCCGGCGCCGACATCCTCATCGAGCTGACCCCGCGCGGCAAGATCTGCTTCGCTTCCGGCGCTGTCGCCGCTCTCGGCAAGACGGCGGACGATCTCGACGGCCTGCCCTTCATGGCGCTGGTCACCTCTGACGACCAGGACGGCGCACGGTCGCTGTTCGGCGATATCCGCAAGGGCCTGCAGAAGACGAGCGGCGTGCTCGACTTCGAAAGCACGAGCGGCGCCTCGCTGCCGATGCGGGTTTCCGGCTACTCCATCCCGGAAATGAACGATCACTGTTTTCTTGCCCTGTCCATCATGGAACGGGCGGACATGACCGAGGCGCAGAGGGCCGCGATGTCGGTCGAAGGCTTCACCGCCCAAGCGGTGGAGGCTTTGCGAACGGCCGGCGTCAAGGGCAAGGACGTGGACCTCACGCTCATCCAACTGGGCGACCTCAACGGCCTGAAAGGCCGCAGCAGCGTCGATGAGGTTCGCGCCTTCACCAACGACATCCTGGCGCAGCTCTCGGCCAAATCTCTCGGCGGCACCACGGCAACGGCCATCGGCGAGGACAAGTTCGGCATCTTGCACAAATCGGACGAAAACCTTGCCGAAGTCGAGGAGGCCATAGCCGCGAAGTCTCGCGCCATCGACCCGGATGGCAAGGGGATCGAGGTCAGTGCGGGAAGCCTCAAGCTCGGCGCCCACCAGCTCGACGAAGCGGATGCGGTGCGCGCCTTGGTCTACACCATGAGCCAGTTCTCGCTTTCGGAAGACGCCGTCGGCGTGACGTCCTTGCGCAAGGCCTACGAGAACATGCTGCACGACACCGCCGGGCGCATGGGCTCGTTTCGCAGGCTGGTGCGCGAGGGCAATTTCCGCGTCGCCTTCCAGCCTGTGGTCAGCCTGAGCGACGGCAAGGTGCACCATTACGAGGCGCTGGTGCGCTTTGCAGATGCGGAAGCCGAAAGCTCGCCCTTCACGCTGATCTCCTTTGCCGAGGATGTCGGGCTGATCGCGGAGTTCGACCGCGCCATGTGCCTGCGGGTGGCGGAGATGGCCCAGGACGCCGGGCCGGAGGTTCCGCTGATCGCGGTGAACCTTTCCGCGCGCTCGATCATAGACCCGACCCAGTTCAAAGCGCTGTACGAGATGCTGGGTGCCTATAGCGGCCTTGAAAAGCGCATCATGCTGGAAGTCACCGAATCCTTCGGCATCAACGACTTGAAAGCGGCGCGCGCGGCGCTTGGTATCCTGCGGAAGGCTGGCTATACCCTGTGCCTCGACAACTTCGGCGCCGGTGCAGCGAACCTCGATTACCTGCGCAACTTTCCCGTCCACTACGTCAAGTTCGACGACAGCTATATACGCAGCCTGCTGACCACGCCGAAGTCGCAGTCCTTCCTCAGAGCCATGGTCTCGCTTTGCCAAACCCTAGAGCTGAAGACCGCGGCCGAGCATGTCAGCAACGAGGAGACCGCCAGGCTTCTGCAACAGATCGGCGTCGATCTCGGCCAGGGCTATTTCTACGGCAAACCGGATTTCAGCGTGCCGGGCCTGGCCGAGGGCTGAAGCGGGTCGGCGTTTCGCAGGCGAAGCGTTCGCCAAGCGCAAAAGTAGCGATCACGGCGATCGAGGTGTTGTCGGGTATCTTGGGATATTGCGCGAGATAGGCGGTGAGCTCGCCGGCAGCCCATTCCGGCGTGATCACCGCATCGCGGGGCGGACAATAGAGAGCCGGATCGCCCCGGCGCACAAGGGTCATGTTCGCCGCCTCAAGCCCGGCCAACACACCCTTCAGATGCACCAGCAACAACCCCCACTCCGCACCCTCTCGCGAAGCCGACAGTTCCAGGAACAGCGCCTTGTCCATATGACTCTGGGCCGCGGCGGGCGTTGTCGGAAGCAGCAAAAAAACGATGACAGTTACCCATATCCGCAGAGTGTGACAGACACCCGTCACGAAGCCGGATGACGAACGGGGCAGTAGGCGCGAAGACGCGATGCTGGCGGTCACAAACATGGCACGAGTTTGGCAGGCACGGCCAATGAAGACCAGAGGCACCGCTTGACACGCCGCGTGCCTACGCGAGACAGTTCTTGGGCTGCCGTCAAGTGGGGAATACGATGTCCAGCACAGCCGACGCCATCGTAGAAGGCATTTATAAAGCTGCTTTGGATGATTCCAAGTGGATGGATTGTCTTGCCGAGGTGGGAAAACTGACCGGCTCC
>CAZKTK010000035.1:0-13315 GCA_964555535.1 uncultured Rhodospirillaceae bacterium | reverse complement strand
GCGCCGCTGGCGGCGTCGGCCTGACCGCGGTCGAGATCGGCAAGGCCATGGGCGCAACCGTCATTGCCTGCGCTTCCAGCCCGGAAAAGCTGGAGGTCGCCAAGAAATACGGTGCCGATCACGGCATCGACTATGCCCGCGAGAACATACGCGACAGGGTCAAGGAACTGACCGGCGGTGCCGACGTGGTTTACGACCCCGTGGGCGGCGATGCCTTCCAGCAGGCCCTGCGAAGCATCAACTGGGAAGGCCGGCTTATCGTCATCGGCTTTGCCAGCGGCACCATCCAGCAGATCCCGTCCAATTACATTCTGCTCAAGAACTGCTCGGTCATGGGCGCGCTTTGGGGCGCCTATCGGCGCCGCGACCCGGAGCCTATGCGCACTTCCCTGGCAACCCTCATCGAGTGGCTGGGCGACGGCAAGATCACGCCGCATATCAGCCATGAACTGCCGTTGGAGAAGGCGGGCGAGGCCCTGCGGCTGATGATGGAGCGCAAGTCCACCGGCAAGGTGGTTCTGACGACAGGGCGCTGATCCTTGGCGGGAGAGGACGCGCTTCGCGCCCAATACGAGGCCTATCCCTATCCTGCGCGCGACCCTGCGGACGAGGCCAGGCGCCTGGTTACGGGCTCGCCGAGCCATGTGGCCGAGATCGTGCACTATCTGCGCGGCGGCAGGCCTATCGAGAGCCCCTTCCGGGCGCTGGTGGCAGGCGGCGGCACGGGCGATGGCGCCATCATGCTGGCGCAGCAGCTCAGCGATGCGGGTGTGGACGCAGAGGTGATCCACCTCGACCTGTCGCAAGCCTCGGCGCGGATTGCAGCGGCCAGGGCCAAGGCGCGGCGCCTCGACAACATTCGCTTCGTGCACGGCTCGCTGACCGAGCTCGGGACCCTTGGGCTCGGCACCTTCGACTACATCGATTGTTGCGGCGTGCTGCACCACCTCGAGGATCCGCCGGCGGCGCTCCGTGGCCTCGCGGGCGCACTTGCAGGCGACGGCGGGATCGGCCTCATGGTCTACGGCACACTGGGGCGAACGGGCGTCTATCCGGCTCAGCAAGCCCTGCGCCTGCTGGGTACGGAGGTTGATCCGGCAGCCAATGTCGCTCTGACACGCCGCCTGCTGGGCGACCTGCCGGAAAGCAATTGGCTGACCCGCAACGACTTTCTTGCCGACCATCTGCACGGCGACGATGCCGGGCTCTACGACCTGCTTCTGCACAGCCGCGACCGCGCCTATCTGGTGCCCGAGGTCTTCGACCTGGCCGAGGCGGCGGGCCTGTCCGTCGCCGCCTTCATCGAGCCGGCGCGCTACGACCCGGCAACCTATCTGAGCGATGCGGAGCTACGCGCCCGGGCCGCAGCCCTGCCGTGGCAAGAGCGTTGCGCCCTTGCCGAGCTGCTGGCGGGATCGATGAAGCGCCATGTGGCCTATCTCGCCAAGGGCGACGCGGCCGACTGCGTCGCCCGGCCCGACGGCACGATGGTGCCGGTTCTGCGCGAAGGCGATGGCGAGACCATGGCGCGGGGCCTGGCTTCGAGCCGCCATCTATCGGCGGAACTCGAATCCCTCAGCTTTCGCTACCGGCTCGGCAATCTGGCACCTGCCATCCTGTCGCGTATCGACGGGCGACGCTCGATCGATGCCATCTATGCCGACCTCAGCAGCACGCCGCGCCGCGAAACCTTCGATGCTGCATTTGCCGAACTGTATGCGGCGCTGAACGGCATCAATGTCCTGCTGCTGAGCCACCCGGCGGACTGAAGCCTCGGCAACAATCGGCTTGCGGGATGGAGTCGCCACACCGTATCATGGGCGAATCGTTCCGGTGTTCCCTGCACACGGGCTGGGTCCTGCTCAGCCTATCGAACCTGGTCACGGTACGGGGGTAAGCGAATATCATGGCAGCGGCAACGACGCCTGAGCCACCGACAGATGTGGTGCCTGAGGGCAATAACGGAGCCAAGGGCCACAACAGCGACAGCCTGACAAGAACCCGAGTAGCCGAAGAAGGCCTGATCAACGTCATCGGCTCGCTGGGCTGCACGGTGGCGGTTGTTGCCATCGCGTGGAATACCGTCGACGTCCTGACCCTGGTTGGCTAGGCACTGTTTATTCAGGTGGTCAATCTCGGCGGCTGCCTGTTACTTCTCCGCTTCCGTCGCGACCCGCCGCAGATGCGGCGCTGGCGTGCCATGCTGATCGTCTACGCCATGGCCAACGGCATCGGCTGGGGCATTGCCGCCTATCTGCTCATCGATCCCGCCTTCCCCATCATGGAACTGCTGCTGATCGCGGTGGTGATTTCCGCCGCCACCTGTTGGCAGTGGAGCTTTCTGTCGTCCTGGCTGGCACTGGTGCTGTTCGACGTCTTCGCCTTCGGCGGCATGGCGGTGCGCCTGCTCGACCTGGGCGATTCGTTCTCGATCGGCCTTGCCACGGTGGTGATTCTCGTCGGTGTCGCCTTGCTGCTGCTCGCCTACGGCTTCGGCCGGCATTTGCTCGGCATGGAAATCCTGGCCCTTCACGACCCTCTTACGGGGCTGCCCAACAGGGCCCTCTTCCAGGACCGCCTGCAGGTGGCGACCGCCGTCTCCCAGCGCAGCAGCGTGCTGACTGCGGTGCTGCTGCTCGACCTCGATCATTTCAAGCACATCAATGACGGCCTCGGCCATGATGTCGGCGACAAGCTGTTGCAGGATGTCTCCACCCGCCTCAATGCCTGCGTTCGTGCCATGGACACGGTCGCGCGCCTCGGCGGCGACGAGTTCGTGGTGATCCAGACCAATATCCGCGACCCGGGACAGGCCGTCTCGCTGGCTCAACGAATCGCCATCGCCATCGGCAAGCCGTTCCGCATCGATGAGCACGACATCTATACCGGCGCCACTGTCGGCATCACGCTCTACCCGACGGACACCAGCAGCATCGACCAGATTCTCAAGAACGCGGATCTGGCGCTCTACCGTGCCAAGGCGCGCGAGCGCGGGACGGTGGAGTTCTATTCCGACGATTTGGGCGACGAGGCCGAGCAGCGCATGAACCTGGCCGCCGGCTTGCGCCAGGCCTTGGCGGAGCAAGAGCTGTTCTTCCACTATCAGCCCAAATATGACGCCATGGACAATCGCATTATCGGTGCCGAGGCGCTGTTGCGCTGGCACTCCCCCGACTACGGCCAGGTCTCGCCGGGCGTCTTTATCGGCATTGCCGAATCGACCGGGCTGATTCTCGGCATCGGCAATTTCGTGCTCGCCGCCATATGCCAGCAATTGCGGGAATGGCGCGAGGCGGGGCTCACCCTCGTGCCCATTTCCATCAACCTCTCGGCCGCGCAGTTCCGCAACGCGAACCTGCTGAACCAGGTGCGCGAGAGCCTGGAAGCGGAACAGATCGAACTGGAATATCTGGAGGTGGAAGTCACAGAGACCGCCTTGATGCAGGACTACACCACGGCGGCAAGCGTGATAGCAGGCTTGACGGAGATTGGCGTGGCGCTCTCCATAGACGATTTCGGTACAGGCTACTCATCTCTCAGCTATTTGAGGCAGTTCCCGGTCAATCGACTGAAGATCGACCGCAGCTTCGTGATCGGCATCGGCAATAACGAGAAGGATGCGGCGATTGCCCAGGCGGTCACGAACCTTGGCCACAGTCTCGGCCTGAAGGTGCTGGCGGAAGGTGTCGAGGACGAGGCACAGATGGCCAAGCTGCGCGAAATCGGCGCCGACGAGGTGCAAGGATTCCTGCTCTCCAAGCCTCTGGAGAAGGCGGCATTCGAGGCCTTGCTCCAACCCGAGACTGCCGAGGCCGGCGCGGAGATCTCTTAGAGCCCTTAAGGCTTAGAGCGTGTCGCGGTCTCCTCCCGCAGGTAATAGATCAGATCGAGCGCGGGCGGCTGGTCGCCGGCTTCCATGACCAGGGCGTGGGCCTGCCCGCGATGATGGGTCTGATGGTTGAACAGGTGCGCAAGGAGCTGGCGCAACGGGTTCGCGTGATCCTCGCCCAACAAGGTCCGATAGGCCACAACCCGATCGAAATCCGCAGGCGCGAGAGCAGCGACGAAGTCGAGAATGCGCTCGTCCTCTGCTTGGCGCGCCTGGCGCAGTGGCGCAAAGGCCGAAAACAGCTCCTGGTCGAGACTGTCGGGATCCGGCCCCTCGCCGCTCATGCGGTGCATCCAGGCGCGGTCACCGACCAGAATATGGTTGAGCGTGCGGTGCAGGGACCCGAAAAAAGCGGCCGGGCGTGGCGCGAAATAGGCAGCGTCCGGCAGCGCCGCGCAGGCGTCATAGAGCCGCCCGTTGGCCCAGCGGTTATGGTGTGCGTAGGTGACGAAGTCGTTGCGGTCCATGCCAAGCGCCGGGGCCCGGCCGTTCAATCGCTCTGGTCGTCCTTTTCAGCGTGGCTTTCGTAACCTGCCAGCATGTCCTGCGTCGATGTCACAAGCGCCTGCATGGCGGCCAGGAATTCCGCCTGATTGGTTAGCGCCTCGGTAAAGCTTTCGCGATTGTCCTTGTCGAGAGCGAAAAACGTCACGAGATCGACTTGGTTCTCCGGAACGCTCAGCCAGGTGGAAAAGTCGCCGAGCTTCAGCAGATCCTCGTGAAAGCCGTGCCAACGATTGAACGCATCGACGGTCTTGCGCTCGAATTCGCTGTATTGTGTATCGACATCCTTGTCCGAACCTTCTGTCACGAACCCTCTCCCCGGAATCTTGTTGGTGCGGCCACCATAACCCGCCAATCATGGCCCTCGGCAGGCGCCATGGCAAGCACGCAAAGGAGAACGGCAGCCGATGGCCCTGGCAGTGGTGGCTGATGCTCTATACCTTCGCGCCATGAGCCAAGACGCAATGCCAACGGAGGATGCGCCGACAGGCCTGCCGCCCGCCGTGCAGGCGGCGGTCTGGATGCTGCTCGGCTGCCTCTGCTTTTCGTCCATGAACGGGATTGTGAGACACCTCGCCCAGCAGGACCTGCCGACGCTCGTCATCGTCTTTTTCCGCAGCTTTTTTGGGCTGCTGGCGATGTTGCCGTGGCTGCTGCGCCCTGGCCTCGCCTCGCTCAAGCCCGGCCGCATCGACCTGCATGGCCTGCGCGTGGTGCTGGCGCTGGTGGCGATGGTGGCATGGTTCTACGGTCTCGGCCTGATGCCCCTGGCGGAGGCGACGGCGCTGAGTTTCACGACGCCATTGTTCGCCTCCGTCGCGGCGGTGCTGATCCTCGGCGAGGTGATGCGCGCCAGGCGCTGGACCGCCATCCTGGTGGGTTTTGTCGGCGCCATGATCATCTTGCGCCCGGGTTTCGCCGAGTTCACCACGGCGACCGCCTGCGTGCTCGGCGCTGCGCTGCTGATGGCCGTCAGTCAAACCGTGGTCAAGCTACTGGCCTCCCTCGAACATGCCAATGCCACCGTCTTCTGGCTGGTGTTCATGATGACGCCGCTTTCCCTTGTCGCGGCGCTTTTCGATTGGCAGACCCCGACCCTGACGCAGCTCGCCTGGCTGTTGCTGCTGGGCGTGGTGGCCACGCTCGGCCATCAGGCCCTGGCGCGGGCGCTGCGCTCGGCCGATGCGACGGCCGTCTACCCGCTCGATTTCACGCGTTTGGTTTTCGCCTCCGTCATCGGCTATCTGGCCTTTGGCGAGATCCCCGACAGCTGGACCTGGATCGGGGCCGCGGTGATCGTATCTAGCTCGGTCTATATCGCCCGGCGCGAGGCCGTGCTGCGCCGCCGGGCGGCCGCCGAGGCGAAGGCGTGACGCCACCGGCAGTGTGGTCGGCGCTGCCGGGCAATGCCCGAGGCGCCGCCTGGATCATTCTGGCCGGGGTCTGCTTCGCCGCCATGGGCGCCACAGTGAAGCTCTTGGGCGCACGCCTCGACCCCTTTCAGATCACCTTCTTCCGCTGCGCCCTGGGACTGCTCTTCCTGCTGCCGTTCCTGCTGCGCTCCGGCGGCGTGCTGCAGGCGCTGCGCTCGCGCCGGCCGGGCCGCCATATCGCGCGCGTGGTGCTCGGCGTCATCGCCATGTTCTGCGGCTTCTATGCGGTCACCCACATGCCGCTCGCCGATGTCACGACGCTCGGCTTCACCCAACCGCTGTTCATGATCCCGCTGGCGGCGCTGGTGCTGGGGGAGCGTGTGCGCCGAGCGCGCTGGCTGGCGACATTGGCCGGCTTTGCCGGTGTACTGCTGATGGTGGCACCCGGCGGCGACGACCGTGTCTATGGCCTGGCAGCGGTGGCGGCGCTGTCCGGCGCGTTCATCGCCGCCTGTGTCAAGCTGCTCATCAAGCAGCTTGCGGTGAGCGAGCGCCCGATCACCATCCTGGCCTATTTCGGCGTCGTCTCGACGGTGCTGTCGGCGTTGCCTGCGCTCGTCGTCTGGCGCACGCCGACCCTGTTCGAGCTGCTGCTGCTGTCGCTGGTGGGCGGGCTCGGGGTGATTGCCCAGGCCTTCACCATTCGCGGCCTCGGCAGCGGCGAGGCGAGCGCCGTGATGCCTTTCGATTATGTCCGCCTGCTGTTCGCCACCGCTTTCGGCTTCAGCCTGTTCGGCGACCTGCCCGGGGTGTGGACCCTGGCCGGTGCCGCGGTGATCGTCGCCAGCACCCTGTTCCTGGCCCGGGTTGAGCTGCGCGACCGCTAACCTGGGTTAAGGAGCCTGGACAGCCGGCCCTGTATTGACTTATCAACTGCGAATGAATATCAATTGCAAACTGTTTCTCTAAGGACCTCAACGCAGTGGCAGAAGTATGCTCGGATAAGCCAGGCCGGAATGCGGCATGGCGCGCCCAACGATCGCCCGACCCGCTGGCGCGGGGGGGATTGTTGCCGTCCCTTGCCGCGCGCATCGAAGCGTTCTTCGCTCTGCACCGGGATCGTCTGGCGCTTGTCCACATCGCCATGTTCGTCTTCTTCATGGCGCTGCTTTTCGTTCCGCTGTTTCTCGGACAGCCGCGCTCGGGCGCCGGCGTCTTCGAGCATTTCACCGTTTTCGCCAATGTCGCGATCTGGACCGTCTGGTTTCCTCTCGTCTTTCTCTCGGTGATCCTGACCGGCCGCAGCTGGTGCGGCCTCCTATGCCCTATGGGAGCGGCATCGGAATGGGCCAATGCGCGCGGTCTGCGGCGGCCGATCCCCGCCTGGGTGCGCTGGCCGGGCACGCCGATCGTCAGCTTCGTCATCGTTACCGTGTGGGCCCAGACGACCGGCGCCCGAGACCATGCACCGGCAACGGCGATCGTTTTCGGCAGCGTGCTCGTCGCCGCCATTGGCCTGGGCTATTTCTATGGCCGGAACAAGCGCGCCTGGTGCCGACACATGTGCCCGATCGGCCTTCTGCTCGGGGTGTATTCGCGTATCGGCGCCGTCGATTTCCGCCCCAAGCGGCCACAGCCGGGCGGTGACGCATGGACCGAGCGCGGTGTCTGCCCGACCATGATCGCTCTCAACCGCAAGACCGAATCGCGCCATTGCATAGGCTGTTTCCGTTGCGTGAATCCACGCGCCAAGGGCGGCCTCTCTTTGACCCTTCGCGCGCCCGCGAGCGAGGTGGCGGCGGTTCGCCGGCACAACGCCAACCTTGCCGAAGTGATGTTCCTGTTCATCGGCACCGGCGCCGCACTGGGAGGGTTTCTGTGGCTGGTGCTCGGCTCCTACCACACGCTGCGCATGGCACTCGGCAACTGGGTTATCGAGCGGGGCTGGTATTGGCTGGGCGAACCCGGTCCGATCTGGCTGATGGCAGCCTATCCCGAGGCGCGGGAGGTCTTCCGCTGGTTCGATTTCTTCCTGATCAGCGGCTACATGCTGGCCTGGACCTTGCTTGCGGTCGTCTTGCTCGGCGCCCTGACCGGCGTCGCCGCCAGGCTTGCCGGGCGGGCCGGCGGCAGCGGCACCTTTCGCATGCGCTTTGTCGAGCTCGGCTACCAGTTCTTGCCAATCGCCATGGTCTCCCTGCTGCTCGGGCTCGGCGGCAATCTGTTCGGTGGCTTGCAGATGCTCGGCCTCGGCGACGAGGGCGTGCGCGTGGTCAAGGTTGCTTTGCTCGGATTGAGCGCCGCCTGGAGCATCGTGCTCGGCCATCGCCTGCTGGGCGCGCAAGGTATCTCGCCGCCGCGGCGATGGCTGCCACTGATCCCCGGTGCAGCCGGCAGCCTGGCTGTTGGCGCAGCCTGGTATCCGGCCGTGCTCGGCGCCTGACGACGAAATCGCAATACCTAACCAATAGGACGGCAGACAAGAAATGATGAAACTGTTTGGAAACGGGGCCGCTCTTGCCCTGGCCTGCCTGGCCGGATCGGCTCTTGCAGACGAGTTCCCCGCCGGCGAGCCGGTGGAGCAACAGGGCATGGAGATTGCGGGTGTTTACCTGCAGCCGGTCGAAATGGAGCCGGCGATGGCCGGCCAGGAAGCCGCTGAGGCCGACATTCACCTGGAAGCCGACATTCACGCCACGGCCGGCAACGCTCACGGCTTTGCCGAGGGCGATTGGATCCCCTATCTGGCGATCGACTACGCCCTCGCCAAGGAGGGCAGCGACTGGACCCTGTCCGGCACCCTGCACGCGATGATCGCTTCCGACGGGCCCCATTACGGTGCCAATGTCGCCCTGGACGGCCCGGGTCGGTATCGCGTCTCGTTCCGCATCCAGGCGCCAAACGGCCACCACTTCATGCGTCATATCGATGAGGAGACCGGCATAGCGCCTTGGTGGGACCCGATCGACTATGCGGGCGACTTCAATTTTATCGGCACCGGAAAGAGCGGCGACTACTGAGCTGAAGCGCCCCAGGCCTGATCATTATCGACTGTCTTGCCCATCCGTTTCCGCGTCGCGATGGCCGACGGGCGCGCTCCCCGGCCCGGCCCGGAACGGTTGCACCAGCATGCGGTCGAGGCGCAGGTCCTGGGGCTCTCTGAACAGCGCAATGCCTATCGTCATGTCCTCGTGCCCCGCCACGGGCTGGGCGCGATAGGTGCCGAGCAGGCGGTCCCACCAGGGCAGATTGAAGCCGAAGTTCGAATTGGTCTCGCTGGTCACCGTGGAATGGTGCACCCGATGCATGTCCGGCGTCACGACAAGCAGGCGCAGCACCCTGTCGAAGCCGAGAGGCAGGCGGATGTTGCCGTGGTTGAACATGGCGGTGGCATTGAGCAGCACTTCGAAGACCAGGACCGCGATGGCCGGCGCGCCGAGCGAGACCACCGCGGCGAGCTTGATGACCATCGACAGCACGATCTCGATGGGATGGAAGCGGGCGCCGGTGGTGACATCGAAATCGAGGTCCGCGTGATGCATGCGATGCAGCCGCCAGAGCGCCGGCACCGCGTGAAACAGCACGTGCTGAAGATAGATCACCAGGTCGAGCACGATCACCGCTGCGAGGACCGCCACGGGCTGCGGCAGCGAAAGCGCGTTCAGCAGGCCCCATCCCTGCGCCTCCGCGATCAGGGCCGCGCCCACGGCCGCGGTGGGAAAGAGCAGCCGCAACACCACCGTGTTGAGGCCCACGATCGCAATATTGTTCGGCCAGCGGATCCAGCGCGAGAACCGTCTCGGGCGACGCGGCCAAAGAGCCTCAGCCAGCGCCACCGACACCAGCACGGCGGCGAATATTCCCAGCCTGATAAGCGGCTCGTTGTTCTGGATCGTCTCTGTCATCGTGCACGGCCCGAGTATGACGAGAATCGGTTTCTCGACATCATCAAGGGTAATTCATCGCGCTCGATTGCCTAGTTGAATTTCATTCAATGTCGGAATCGTGACACGGCCTGCCCCGCCGGCCAGGCGCGACAGGCCGTGTCGTTCGATGTGCGCCTAATCGTCGTCGCGCTCCTCGCCGTGATGGCGCTCGCCGCGCCAATGGCCGCGGCGCATGTCCTCGGGCGACAGGGCGCCGTCGCCGTTGCGGTCGTGGCGGGCCACGGCGCGGGCCAGGCGCTTGTCGAGCTCCTCGGCGCTGATGCTGGCGTCGCCGTCCGGATCCAGCATCTGGAAGGCGCGCACGGTGACCGGCTGGGTCAGCTCGTGGAACAGGCCCTCGAATTCCTGGAGGGTGAGCGCGCCGTCGCCGTCAGCGTCGAAGCGCGCCATGTGATCGGCACGGGCAGCATCGATCTCGGCCTGGGTCAGGCGGCCGTCGCCGTCACTGTCGAAGCGGTCGACCACGTGGCTGCCGAGCATCTTGCCGGCCATGCCGCCGCAGCCGCCGCCATAGCCGCGCGCGGCCTGGACCACGCCGGCGACCGCCACGGTGGCGACCACGGCAGCCACGGTAACGCCGATCACGGTCTTGGTGCGGGACTTCATCTTGTGTTCGGCCATCGAGAGTCTCCTGTGTGTGCGTTTGCGATGGCCGCACCATAGAAAGGGGATGTCGCACAACTGTGGCAGGGCCGCGGGCATTTGGTCGCAAAGCATGGGCGGGCCCGCGCCTGACACAGTTTGTTACACTTTTCTCCTGCCACGCCCGGCAAAACGCGTTAGCACTGAGCCCATGGAAGGCACGCCGCACATTCTCGTGGTCGACGATCATCGCGACATTCGCGAGCTGCTGGCGCGCTATCTCGACAGATGCGGCCTGCGGGTCACGGCGGCGGCCGATGCCGCCGAGGCCCGGCGCGCCCTCAAGGACGCGGCCATCGACCTGGTGGTGCTCGACATCATGATGCCTGGCGAGGACGGCCTGGCGCTCTGCCGGCATATGCGCGAGACCAGCGAGACCCCGGTCATTCTGCTCACCGCCATGGCCGAGGAGACCGACCGCATCGTCGGCCTCGAGATCGGCGCCGACGACTACATCACCAAGCCCTTCAATCCGCGCGAGCTCCTGGCGCGCATCAAGGCGGTACTGCGCCGCACCCAGGCCCTCCCCCCGGGCCGCGACGTAAGCCCGGCCGGCACGGTACGCTTCGCCGGCTGGACGCTAGACCTGGCGCGCCGCGAGCTGCTCGACGCGGACGGCGTGGTGACCCCGCTCTCGACCGGGGAATTCCGCCTGCTCGCCGCCTTTGGCGAGCATCCGGGGCGCGTGCTCTCGCGCGACCAGCTCATCGACCTGACGCGCGGGCGTGCCGCAGCACCCTTCGACCGCAGCGTCGACAACCAGGTCAGCCGCCTGCGCCGCAAGATCGAGCCCGATGCGGCCAACCCGACCCTGATCAAGACGGTCTGGGGCGGCGGCTACAGCTTCGTCGCCGAGGTGGACCGGACATGAGGATACTACCGAAAGGCTTTGCCGGACGCCTCACCCTGCTGCTGCTGCTGGCGCTGCTGGTGGCGCAAGGGGTCGCCTTCGCGCTGTTCGCGCACGAGCGCCGCGAGGCCGTACGCCAGGTCATGCGCGAGACCGTGGTGGCGCGCACCGCCGGCGTCGCCCGCCTGCTGGCCGAGACCCCGCCGCGCGCCCATCGCCGCGTGGTGCACGCCGCGAGCTCCCGGCGCCTGCGCTATTGGATCGCGCCGGAAGCGGCGACGGAGCGCCAAGCCAGGTTCGGCCCGGCGGCGCTCCTGGCGGACGACCTTGCCGATGCGCTGGGCCTGCCCGACGAGGCGGTGCGCGTGGGCATCGATGTCAGCCGCTGGCACCGCGACGACGATGATGACGACAGAGACGACGACAGAGACGACGACGATCATCATGACGACCATCGGCCGCGCTGGCTGGTGCTTTCGGTACCGCTGGCGGATGGCGTTTGGCTCAATGCGGAGACCGGGACGGCACCCGGCGCCCCGCCGCTCGGCGCGCCGTTCCTGGTCTCGCTGGTGCTCTCGGGCTTTGCCGTCGCCGGGGTCGGCGTGCTGGCGGCGCGGCGCCTGTCGCGGCCCATGCGGCGCCTGGCCGAAGCGGCGGACGGGCTCGGGCGCGGCGAGGACGTGCCGGACCTTGCCGAGGAAGGCCCGGACGAAGCGCGGCGCACGGTGCGGGCCTTCAACCGCATGCATGGGCGCCTCGACCGCTTCATGCGCGACCGCACCGCCATGCTGGCGGCCATCAGCCACGACCTGCGCACGCCGATCACAAGCTTGCGCCTGCGCGCGGAGCTGGTCGAGGACGCGGAGGCTAGGGCCAAGATCGTCGAGACCCTCGACGAGATGCGCGAGATGACCGAGGCGACGCTCGCCTTCCTGCGCGAGGAAGCGGCCGCCGACGACACCCGCCCGGTGGACATCGCCGCGCTACTCGACAGCATCGCCGAGGACTTGGCGGAGCTCGGCCTGGCGGTGGAGATGGCGCCCGGCGAACGCACCGTCCTCGCTTGCCGCCCGGCGGCGCTGCGGCGCGCATTTCGCAACCTCATCGAGAACGCCGCCAGCCACGGCGAGCGGGCCACACTCCACCTGGAGGCCGACACTGAGGCGGTCACCGTCACCATCGACGACCAGGGCCCCGGCATCCCAGAAGCCGACCTGGAGCGCGTCTTCACCCCCTTCACCCGCCTCGACGAAGCCCGCGGCCAAGATACAGGCGGCATGGGCCTCGGCCTCGCCATAGCCCGCACCATCCTCCGCGCCCACGGCGGCGAGGTGACGCTGGCGAATAAGGCGGAGGGGGGATTGCGGGCGGTGGTGCGGTTGCCTCGACCGGCGTGACGCAAGGTTCGTGCTATAGTTCCGCTATAAGAACGATCGAGAAGAAAAGGGAGCGGCTACGATGTTGCGTGTGGGAGTGTTGACCATGGCAGCGCTGCTTGCGAGCGCCCATGCCGATGACACGGCAGTGGAGCTTGCCATGACATGTTTCGACGAGAGCAAACAGGAATGGCGCAGTTTCGAGAAGGTCGGCGCCGGCATCCGTATGGTGAAGGACGGCGTCCCCGGAGAGCTAGAACCGATCCACGAGGCTGACGACGAAAACCTGCGCTACGTCGTCCAGCTGAAGACGTATACCGGCATTGTCACGATCGAATACGACTACGGCGAAAAGACGGTCGTCAAAGACCTGATGTCCGGCCCGCAGAGGATGAACTGCGAATAGCCGCTCAGCTGCTCAGCCGCGCGCCCAGCCCGGCTATCGCCTCGTCGACCAGCGCGCCCGACCTTGCGTCATCCAGGCTTTCCGCGATGACGCGGCGCGTGGCGGCGATGGTCACGTCCACGGTGTCGCCTCGGATCTGGTCCAGCGCCCTCGCTTCGGCCTGAGCGATCTTGTCTTCGGCCGACTTGCCGCGGCGCTCGAGGGCCGCTTCGAGGTCGGCCTTGGCCTGCTCGGTCTCGATGCGCGCGGTCTGTTTGGCCTGCGCCACGATGTCCTCGGTCTCCTTGACCGCATCGCGCTGCTGGCGCTGATAGCCGGCGAGCAGGGT
>CAZKTK010000034.1:0-13337 GCA_964555535.1 uncultured Rhodospirillaceae bacterium | reverse complement strand
CGGTGGATATGTTTCCCCGGATTCAGATCGCCCAGGGAGACAGGCTTTTCAAGCTGTCGCAAAGCAACAAGCTAAAGCGCACGGCGATCCGCGCCGAAGGGTCACCCCGGTTTCGCGAGCACATGCTGTTCCGCATGACGCCAGCCGAGGGCTTCGACCCCTTATCGCCGTGGACTTTGCAAGTGCTTGTCGAGCCGGCGGCCGTTGGGGCACCGGAGGGCGGCGAGACTGTGGTCTTTCCGCTGAACTACAGTCTGCCCGACAAATATGTGGACGGCGATGACTACGCCCTCGAGGAAGCCGGCTACAAGACCGCCAATTATGTGCTCTTCGGCCTACTGCGGGAGAGCCTGTTGGCGGAGTGGCAGCAAGTGTGGGTGGCGCGTGCCTTCGATATTGGCGTTCTGCTGGTCATCCTTGGCGCTGTCACGGCGACGCTGGTGTTCCAGGATGCCCTGTCGCACCGGCGACGACTGTTTACCTGGCTTCGCATAGGCATTCTTGCTGCGGTTCTGATCTGGCTCGGCTGGATGAAGGATGCCCAACTCACCACCATCAACGTCATTACCTACGTTCAGGCCGCGCTGGAGGATCTCGATCCGGACGTGTTCCTGCTTGATCCGTTGATCTTCATCCTGTCGGTCTATGCCGGAGTCACCCTGCTGCTATGGGGCCGTGGCGTATTTTGCGGATGGCTATGTCCGTTCGGCGCCATGCAGGAACTGCTTGCGCGCGCCGCCCGCCTCTTGCGCATTCCTCAGATCCCCTTGTCGCAGGACGTGCAAGAGCGGGCCTGGGTGCTCAAATATATCGCGGCGGTGATCATCTTCGCCTTGGCGGTCTGGTCCATGGACGCGGCGATCTTTGCCGCTGAGGTGGAGCCCTTCAAAACGGCGATCATTGTTGGGCTCGACCGTAGCTGGCCATATATTCTCTATGCAGGTGTATTGCTGGCATTGGGCCTGACAATGGAAAGGTTCTTCTGCCGCTTCCTCTGCCCCCTCGGGGCGTCGTTGAGCATTCTCGGCCGTGCCCGCCTGTTGAATTGGCTGAAGCGACGCCCGCAATGCGGCAGGCCGTGCAATATTTGCCAGGGAAGCTGTCCGGTCGGAGCGATACGGGGCGACGGCGCGATCGACATGAACGAATGCTTCCAATGCCTCGAATGCCAGGTCGATTATTACGATTTCGGCAAATGCTCGCCCTTGGTAACCGAGCGCAAACGCGCCAAACGGGCACAGGAAGCAATGCCGGTGGCCGCAGAATGAGCAATCTTCGAGATCTGACACCGCTCTTCAACCCGGCCTCCGTCGCGGTGGTGGGAGCAACGTCGAATCCCAAGCGCGTTGGCGGTCGGCCGATCCGGTTCCTGCGCAACTTCGGCTTCACCGGCCCGATATACCCGGTCAATCCTCGCTACGAAGACCTGGACGGGGATCGCTGCTACGCGCGGGTAAGCGATATCCCCGAGCCTCCGGATATGGCCATCCTCGCAGTGCCCGCGGCGCTATGCCTCGATGCGGTTCGGGATTGCCAAGCCGCCGGCGTACCCGCGATCACCGTCTACACCTCGGGGTTCGGGGAGACCGGCGACGACGGCAAGGCCTTGCAGGCCGAGTTGGCGGAACTCGCCAAGAGCGGAGGCACGCTCATCTGCGGCCCCAATTGCCAGGGCATCGCCAACTTCCATGACAATGTGGTGGGAAACTTCACCTCGGCGCTTGCCAGCGGTGAGATGGCGGCGGGCCCTGTCGGCTTCGCCAGCCAAAGCGGGTTGTTCGGCGGCATCGTCGTGGCCGAGTTCAGGCGTCGCGGCATGGGGCTCGGCTATCTTGTCAGTACCGGCAACGAAGCGGATGTGGATTTTGCCGAGTCGCTGGCCTACATGGCCGCAGACCCGCGCATCGAGGTAGTCGCCGGATATGTGGAAGGCGCGCGCAACGGAGACAATTTGCGCCAGGCCGCAGAGATTGCGCGCGCGCACGGCAAGCCGATGGTCCTGATCAAGGTCGGCCGCGGTGCCGACGGTGCACGTACGGCCGCTGCGCACACAGGTGCCACCACCGGCGACTACGAGGTATACCGGGCGGCACTTGAGCAATGGGGAATCGTGGAAGTCGATACCATTCAAGAGCTCTTCGATGTCATGGAGACCTTCGGGCACGGCACCCCTGCTGCGAAAGGCAACCGCATCGGCATGGCCTCCAACTCCGGCGGTATCGGCGTGTTTTGTGCCGACAAGGTGACAGAAAAAGGGCTGCAACTGGCCGAGTTCGGCGCCAGCACCACGGAAGGCATCCTTGAGAAGCTGCCCACCTTCGGTTCGCCCGCCAATCCCGTGGATTTTACGCTTCAGGCCTTCACTGACCCGCACTCGGTGGGCTCGCATATCCGCCACATCGTCCAGGATGACGGCGTCGATGTTGCCCTGGCCTTTTTTGGCGTCCAGATGCTGAATGCGGACGAACTGGTACAGGAACTCATCGATGCGAATTCCCTGAACGGCAAGCCGCTCCTGGTAGGCTGGATGCTCGGTGCCAGCGAAGTGCCCGCCAGGCTGCGAAAAGCCGGCATCGCCTGCTTCGAAGACCCCCTGGCGGCGATAACGGCGGCCAGCGCCCTGGCGCGCCAGGGGCGGTTCCTGGATATCCCCGCCGACCAGCGTACACCTGAGCCGATGCCCAGTGAGGGTGATTTGGACGCCGATAGGCTTCGTCAGATACTCGGCTTGGCAAAGTCATCCATCGACACGGCGGCGTATACTGTGCGGCTGGAGCGGAACCCGGTTTTCGGTGCCATCGTTTCGATAGGCACCGCCAGGGAAAGCGACCGCGCCTTGAAAGTGGCACCTTTATCCCAGCGTGACGCAGGAGACCTGGCGCCCCATCCGGCCCTGACAGCAGTCCTCCTCACGCTATCGGACTTATCTTTCGCCCGACCGGATATCGCATCACTTACCCTCGACCTCGCGGTCGAGAACGGCCAGGCGGCAGCAAATACCGTTCACCTTGAGATGTAATCGCCCTCACCGGCAGGCACAGCTTTCAGTGGCCGACATTGTCAAGCAGCCTTGGTATATGATCACCTCATGACACCCGACTCCGCACAAGCCATCGCCCTGCAGGCGCTTGCCCACATCGTCTCGGAAGAGGATTGGCGCCAGCGCTTCTTGGCGCTATCCGGCCTTTCCGCCGAGGAGTTGCGACAGGCGGCGCAGGAGCCGGAACTGCTCGCGGGCGTGCTCGACTTCGTGCTTGCCGACGAACCTCTGTTGACCGATTTTTGCGATGCAGCCTCCATTCCCCCCGAGCAGCCGGCGCAGGCCAGGACTTACCTACCCGGCGCGGCGCCACCATGGTGAAGCCGTTGACAGACCGAGACATTGCCCCTGAACAATTGGCGCAGTTGGACGACATCTCCCTGTCGGCAGAGCTGCCTTTGCTGATCACGGACGCGGACGAAGTGCTGTTCGCCTTCATGGCCGCATTCGAGGCATTTCTGCAGGACACCGGCCATTTTTTCGACTGGTCGTCCTTTGCCCTAACAGGAAATATTCGCCGCCAATCGGACTCGAGCGCGGTCGATGGCGCGGATGTGGGCAATCTATTGGCCACCTTCTTCGTCGAATGCACGGGCAGCATGGCACCGGTAGAGGGCGCGGCAGAAGCCCTTTCGGCTCTCAGCGAGCGCCTGCAGATTATCGTGCTCAGCAACCTTCCGCTGGAACAGCGGCCGGTGCGCCAGAAGGCCTTGCACGATCACGGCATGGGCTATCCGCTGATCGCCGGCGCCGGCCCCAAGGGGCCTTTGGTCGCGCGCATCGCCGAGGCCGTATCGGCGCCTGTGTTCTTTGTCGATGACGGCCCCAATCACCACGGCTCTGTGGCCAGACACGCAGACCACGTGCGGCGGCTCCACATGATCGCAGACAAGCGCTTGGCACGGATGCTCGCGGCCGCGCCCCACAGCCATCACCGCGCCGACGATTGGCGCGAGGCGCGCCGCCTCATCGAAGGCGAACTCGACGCTGCCGGTTTCTGACATGAAACGCTTCGGCGTCGACCTCGGCGGGACCAAGATCGAAGCCATCGCCATGGCTGAAGGCGGCGCAATTCTCTCCCGCCAACGCATCGCAACGCCTCGTGACGACTATGCCGCTACGGTAGCGGCCATCACATCGCTAGTGACGGGGTTGGCAGCGAACGACCGCGGACCGGTCGGCATCGCCTCGCCCGGCGCCCTGTCGCCGGCCACAGGCTTGATGAAGAATGCGAACTCGACCTGGCTCAATGACAAGCCTCTCGATAGTGATTTGGCGGCGGCTCTGGATCGACCGATCCGGCTCGCCAACGATGCCGACTGCTTCGTCTTATCCGAAGCATCCGATGGTGCAGCGGCGGGTGCGGGCGTGGTATTCGGCGTCATTCTCGGCACCGGCGTCGGCGGAGGTATCGTCATCGATGGCAGGCTGCTCGCGGGCGCCAATGCCATTGCCGGCGAGTGGGGTCACAATCCCCTGCCCTGGCCCCGGCCCGAGTGGGGCGAGATTCCAGGCCCGACATGTTGGTGTGGCCGAGCCGGTTGCATTGAAACCTACCTCTCCGGCCCGGGCCTGGCTGCGGACCATCCCGACCGAACCAAGTCGTCGCGGGAGATTGTCGCAGCATCGGAAGCGGGCGACCCTGTCGCCCGGCAAACGATGGCCCGCTATGAAGATCGGCTGGCACGTGCACTCGCCCATATGATCAATATCCTCGACCCCCATGTCGTGGTACTGGGCGGAGGCCTGTCAGCCATCGACAGTCTCTACGATGCGGTACCGCGGCTATGGTCGCGCTGGATATTCTCCGACACCATTGCCACGCGTCTCTTGCGCAATACCCATGGCGATTCCGGTGGCGTGCGCGGCGCGGCCTGGCTCTGGCCGGAGCCGGAAGCGGCCGTGTGAGTGCTTGGCTGTGCCGGGACTGCGGCGAACGCGGCCAGGAGGGCGGCGAACAACGCTGCCCGGCTTGCGCCAGCCCCCGTCTGGTACGCCATGAGGAGCTCTTCTCCCTCACCATCGCCCATCTCGACTGCGATGCCTTCTACGCTGCGGTAGAGAAGCGCGACGATCCTTCGTTGACGGACAAGCCGGTGATCATCGGCGGCGGCAAGCGTGGCGTGGTCAGCACGGCCTGCTATGTCGCCAGGCTTTATGGCATCCATTCGGCGATGCCCATGTTCCAGGCACTACGGCGCTGCCCGGATGCCGTCGTGCTGCGTCCCGATATGCGCAAGTACAAAGGGGTAAGCCGGGAGATCCGCGCGCTCATGACCGAGGCGACCTCGCGGCTGCAGCCGATTTCCATTGACGAGGCCTTTCTCGACATGAGCGAAGCGGAAGCCCCGGCCGCAGCGCGCCTGGACGAGTTGGCAAATCATATCGAGCAGGAGGTGGGGATCACCGTCTCCATCGGTCTCAGCCACAACAAGTTTCTTGCGAAGCTGGCTTCCGATCTCGACAAGCCGCGCGGCTTCTCGGTCCTCGGACGCCACGACGCCCGCGCCTTTCTCGCGCCTTTGCCCGTACGCCGCATTTGGGGTGTCGGCCCGGCCCTGGCACGGCGATTGCAGCGCGACGGTATCAATCGTATCAGTCAATTGCAGGACCGCGACGAGGCAGAGCTGGTGCAGCGCTACGGCAGTATCGGTCATCGCCTCGCCCGTTTCGCCGTCGGCGAGGACAGCCGACCGGTGGAGCCCCGCGGCGAGGCCAAGAGCATCTCGGCCGAGACCACCTTCGAAAGCAATATCGCCGCGCTCGACGAGCTTGCTCCAGTGCTCGAGCGCCTCAGCAACCGCGTTGCAGAACGTCTGGAACGGGCGGAGCGCGCCGGCAAGACCGTCGTGCTCAAACTCAAGACGGCGGACTTTCGCTTACGCACGCGCTCGGCAACGCTTGCCGCACCGACCAGGCGGGCCGAGGTGATCGCTGAAACCGGCCGAACCCTACTCGCGCGCGAAATCGACGGCACCCGCTTCCGCCTGCTCGGCATCGGCGTCGCCAACCTCGCCGACGCCGGCGACGCCGACCCGCCGGATATGTTGGAGGGCTTCGAGCGCTGAGGCCTGTCGTGACTCGCACGGCATTCCGGGATGTGGCAATCTGTCCGCAGGGAGGAAATGGATGAAGCGCATTGCACGTCTCCTGGCGGCAGCGATTGCGATCCTGGCCGGCGCCAACATCGCGGCTGCCAACGAGCGTATTGCCCTTGTAATCGGCAATGCCGCCTATCCCGACATTCCCCTCGCCAATCCGGTCAACGATGCGCGCCTCATTGCCACAGCCCTGCGCGGCCAAGGCTTCGAGGTTATCGAGACCCTGGATGCGGGCGAGAACGAGATGAAGCTCGCCATAAAGGAGTTCGGCAATCTTCTGAAAGCGGCGGACGGTGCGGCGATAGGCTTGCTCTACTACGCCGGCCACGGCGTGCAGGTGCAGGGCCAGAACTATCTCATTCCCATCGATGCGCAGATCGAGGACGAAGGCGATGTCGATATCTATTCCATCAGCGCCAACGCCGTCCTGAGAACCCTGGAAGACGCACGCAACGGCCTCAATATCGAGACTGGGCCATACGCTCCGACCAGCGCCAACCGGACACACCGAGGAACTTGGTCATCCTTGCCAGCGCCGCCGCGCATGCCGGAGATGCGGCAACCGCAAACGATGCGGCCAAGCGCCTGCTGGTCGTCTGTCCCGACTTCCGCATTCGCGATTTCGGCAACTGGCGCTTCCGCGATCCCGAGCCTGGAGAGCGCATCGTCGAAGGCCTGCGCAAAGCGGGCTTGCCCGACTAAGGCAAGAAAGTCTGCCGCGCGTAGGCCGGGATTATGGCGATGCCGACGACCCATTCATTGCCATCGAACAGCTCAGCCAGTTCGGGAATGCTGACATCCAGCTGCTGATTCTCAACGCGTTTGATCCCTTCCGGCGCACTGAGCACCACGTCCACCAGCTGATTGACCCGGTAGATGCGAGAAAGAGCGGGATCGAGCGCCGAACGGGGCTTCTGCTCTTGGCTTTGAGCAACGGGCACATCGCGCGTAAAGGCGACCTCAAAGGCGATCTCACCGCCCGCAGCAGTGCCCACACGCCACGACTCGCGGCCGGTGCCCGCGGCGATGTTCTCGTGCCGCAATTCGGCCTGCCGGCTCACTTCCGCCTGCAGGGAGTTCTTGTAAGGGCCGGCGCCTTCGTGCGGGCCGTAAATGCGAATGACCATCGACGCGCTCTCGCCCGTCGCCCCATTGCGCACCGGCGCGACCAACCCGACAGCGCTGAATGCGCCGCCGGCGGCGGGCTCGCCCTCGGCGTTCAGGTTGATCAGCCTATCGACAAAAACAACAAGCAGATTGGCGCCGGCGAAGGCGCCATTGTCGGCTGGATTGGAGTCCCAGCCCTCGGGCAGCCAGGCCTGCACCGCAGAGGGCGCGGTCCGTACTGCGACCATGACGCGCTCATCGATATTGGTACCGACATATGTCTGCGCGGCGGCATCCGGCTCAGGCTCCAATACTATCGTGAACAGCAAGCCAAGCCCGAGCAGCGCGCTCAACCTCGCAAACCAAGTCATTCTTCCACCTTTGAATTTTTTTTGGGGCTTTGCCCGCCCGTTCAGCAATCCGGCTTGGGCAAGATTTCCAGCCTGGCGAGGGTTGCGCGCATGGCGAAATCGCCATAATCCAGCACCAGCGCACCGGCAACGCCGTTCTCCATCAGCCGATAGGCCATCTCGAACTCGGGCTCGCCATCCTGTTGGTCGTAGGGGAAATAGGCCATCGACACGGGCCAAGAGCGCAGTCCCATCAGGGCCAGGATCGCTTCATCGCCATCGCCAACCATGCGCACCGCCTTGGAGCCGGCGGGGATCTCATCGCCGATGAAAGCGGTGACCTCATGCAGGCTGTCGAGCCCGGTGCCGCTGAAGACGATCTTGCCGATCCAGTCCTCGCCTGCCAGCGCGCCTTCGACCAGCACAAACAGATGCTCGGTCGGAAACAGCGTATCGCGCGGCAGCGACAGCTTTTCGTCCGGCGGCTCCGAGAAGCGCGCTACCGTTCCCGCCGACTGGCGGGTTGCCACACCGACGAATTCCTCGAAAGGACTGCCATTCGCCAGCGAGCGCATAGTGAAGTGGAAATTGTCGCCGCTCTTGGATTCGAACGAGGAAAAGCTGAATTCGTTCTCCAGCTCCGGCCCCTCACGGCTGGTGAAGTTCATCTTAACCTTCTGGTTGACCGTCCAGCCGTCGCAGGCATCCGCCCATTCCAGAACCATGCGCCCGCTGAGAGCGGTGATATCGCTCGAGCCACGCACGGTGGCCAGCTCGATCTCGTACAGTGCACGGTGGGGGCTCAGCTCGGCGGCATGCGCACTGCCCAGCCAAGCCAGCGCCAGTACCAGCGCACCCGTTAAGCCTCTGCCGACTGCGCTCATTGTGCCATCGCCCTGGGAAATACCGGGAGGGGCCGAAAGGCCCGTCCAGGCACAACTATAAAGGCGCGACGCCAACAACAAAAGGGCCGTGAGGCCCATGGCACTGCAGCGATTGAGGCTGGAATGGGAGCGCCGGCGCGCCTATGCTCGTGCGGTCTTGGAACGTGGAGGAAGAGATGACGGGAGAGGTTGAGGCACGACTGGCGGAACTGGGTGTCGAATTGCCCGAGCCTTCGACACCGGCGGCCAATTATGTGCCGTTCGTGGTCAGCGGCAATCAGGTTTTCATCGCCGGTCAGATCCCTTTCTGGAACGGCGAGGTCAAGTTTCGCGGCATTGTCGGCCAGGATTTCGACGTCGAGGAAGCGCAGGACGCGGCGCGGACTTGCGCCCTGAACCTTTTGGCCCAGCTCAAGGTCGCCTGCAACGGCAACCTCGACCGCGTGCGCCGCTGCGTCAAGCTCGGCGTCTTCGTCAATTGCCCGGCCGGTTACGACCGCCAGCCGGAGATTGCCAACGGCGCGTCCGACCTGATGGTCGAGGTCTTCGGCGATGCCGGGCGCCACGCCCGCTTTGCCGTCGGCGCCGGGTCGTTGCCGCGCAATGTCGCCGTCGAGGTCGACGGCATCTTCGAAATCGGCTGAGGAGCAGTCTCATGAGCCCCAACGAAGCGCCACGCAATCTCTCCCTCGACGAGATGGACAAGCAATCGCTGCTCCATCCCTACACCTCGATCGCGGACCATCAGGAGAGCGGCTCGGTTGTGGTGGCCGGGGGCAGCGGCGCGCGCGTGCGCGACATGGAGGGGCGCGAGTATCTCGACGCCATGGGCGGGCTGTGGTGCGTCAATATCGGCTATGGCCGCCAGGAGATGGCCGACACCATTGCCGAGCAGGCGGGCAAGCTTGCCTATTACCACCTGTTCTTCGCCATGGCTCAGGAGCCCGCTATCCGCCTTGCCGACAAGGTATTGAGCGTGATGCCGGAGCACATGAGCAAGGTGTTCTTCTGCAATTCGGGCTCGGAAGCGAACGATACGCAGGTCAAGATCGTTTGGTATTACAACAACCTGCGCGGAAAGCCCGAAAAGAGGAAGTTCATCTCGCGCCAGGGCGCCTATCACGGCGTGACGGTCGCTGCGGCGAGCCTGACGGGGCTGCCGCCGATCCACAATTCGTTCAACCTTCCCCTCCCCGGCTTCCTGCACACCTCTTCGCCGCACGCTTTCTGGAACAAGCCCGAGGGCATGAGCGAGCGCGATTTCTCGGCCAAGCTGGCGCAAGACCTGGACGACCTCATAGAGAAGGAAGGGCCTGATACGGTTGCCGCCTTCATCGCCGAGCCGGTGATGGGCGCAGGCGGCGTCATCGTGCCGCCGGAGGGATATTTCGAGGCCATCCAGCCGGTCCTTAAGAAGCACGACGTGCTGTTCATCGCCGACGAGGTGATCTGCGGCTTCGGGCGCATGGGCACCTGGTTCGGCAGCAACTACTTCAACCTCGAGCCCGACATGATCTCCATCGCCAAGGGCCTGACCAGCGCCTATGTGCCGATGTCGGCGGCGGTGATCTCCGAGAAGGTCTGGGACGTGCTCAAGGACGGCTCGCCCGAGATCGGCCCCTTCGCCCACGGCTACACCTATGGTGGCCACCCCATTGCCGCGGCGGCAGGCCTCAAGACCATAGAGATCATGCAGCGGGAGGATCTTGTCGGTGCCGCAGCGAAGGTAGCGCCGGTCTTCCAGAGCCGCCTGCGCGAGGCTTTCGCGGACCACCCGCTGGTGGGCGAGGTTCGCGGCGCCGGCTTGCTGGCGGCCATCGAATTGATCAAGGACAAGAGCGCCAAAACCCCGTTCGAGTTGGCGTCGAAGGTCGGCCCGCGGCTGGCCGCCAAGCTGATGGACGAAGGCATGATCAACCGCGGCGTGGTCAACAGTGTTTGCTTCTCGCCGCCGCTGGTCATCAACGAAGCCGACGTCGACGAAATGGTGTCCAAGTTCGAGCGGGCGCTGGGAAGCCTTGCGAAAGAGCTTGCCGCAAACGGAGAATGGTCGGCGCCGTGAGCGCCCCACAATCCCGGTGAGCGAAGGCGGGAGCTACACCGCGAAGGCGGTCGCGGGCATCGACCAGATCGGCGCCGCCGATTGGGACCGCCTTGCCGGCACGGCCAATCCGTTTCTCTCCTATGCTTTCCTCAGCGCGCTCGAGGACAGCGGTTGTTGTGCCGCCGAGACCGGTTGGCTGCCCCGCCACGTGGTGGTGGAGGACGAGACCGGCAAAGCCGTTGGCGCCATGCCGGCCTATCTCAAAAGCCACTCCCACGGCGAGTATGTTTTCGACCATGGCTGGGCGGATGCCTATGAACGCGCGGGCGGGCGCTATTATCCGAAGCTGCAGGCCTCCGTTCCCTTCACGCCGGCGACAGGCCCGCGCTTGCTTACGGAGCCCGGCCCCGACGCGGCGGAGCTGCGCGATATGGTCTTGCGGGCGGCGGTACAGATGACCGCACAACTCAAGGCGTCATCGCTGCACATCACCTACCCCACGGAGGAAGAATGGCAGCAGATGGGCGAGGCCGGCCTGCTGTTGCGCACTGGCGAACAGTTCCACTGGCGGAACCAAAGCTTTGGGGACTTCGACGATTTCCTCGCCACCCTGACCGCGCGCAAGCGCAAGATGATCCGCAAGGAGAGGGCGCGGGCGACAGCCAACGGCATCGACATCCGCATTCTCAGCGGCGGCGACCTCACCCCTGCGCATTGGGATGCCTTCTATGCCTTCTACATGGATACCGGCAGCCGCAAATGGGGCGCGCCATATCTCAACCGCGACTTCTTCGCGCTGCTGCATGAACGCCTTGCGGATCGCGTGGCTCTGGTCATGTGCGAGCGCGCCGGGCGCTGGATCGCGGGCGCCCTGAACCTGATCGGCGACGACACTCTGTACGGCCGCAACTGGGGCTGCCTCGAAGACCACGATTGCCTGCATTTCGAGGCCTGCTATTACCAGGCCATCGATTTCGCCATCGCAAATGGGCTAGATTGGGTAGAGGCGGGGGCACAGGGACCGCACAAGATCCATCGCGGCTACCTGCCGCGCAAAACCTACAGCGCACACTGGATTGCGGACCCGGCCCTGCGCACGGCCATCGCGACTATTTGCAGGAGACCGGCGATCCGGCGACCGGTATGCCGATCGGCGATACTTCAAGCAATCTCGCCGCTTCCGTCGCCGGTGAAACCCCCGAATATACGGATATGTATCCGGGCATGGCGCGCACCGCGCGCGACGAAGGCTTCGACGAGATCGCCGACTGGTTCGAAACACTCGCCAAGGCCGAGAAATCCCACGCCGGACGCTTTCAGAGGGCGCTCGATACGCTCGACTGATGCGCCGTCGCCCGCCGAGGCGGGCGCGCGAACGGTCAACACTAAGGGGGGGTCGGTCGGCCGGTCCCCCCTTGGTGCGTTTTCAGCCCCGCTCGAGGATTTGAATCCATGTCCGTCAAAGAAGGCAGCACCGAGGCCCCGACTCGCCATGCCATACCGTGGCAGGACCCGGCCTTCACCGATCCCGGGAAAATCGATACCGAACTCCGGCGGGTATTCGACATCTGCCACGGTTGCCGGCGTTGCTTCAATCTGTGCGATTCGTTTCCGCGGCTGTTCGATCTGATCGACGAGCCCGAATCCGGCGAGCTCGATTCCGTCGCCAGCAGCAGTTTCGGGCCGGTCATCGATGCCTGCACGCTGTGCGACATGTGCTTCATGACCAAGTGCCCCTATGTTCCGCCGCACGAATTCGACCTCGACTTGCCGCACCTGATGCTGCGGGTGCGTGCGGCCGGGGCGAAGGCGGGCAAGATCGGATTTTTCGACAGCCAACTCGCCCGGACCGACCGCAACGGCCGTCTCGCGGGTGCCGCGCCGGGGCTTGCCAACTGGGGTTCGAACCGCAACAACCGGCTGACGCGGAACATGCTCGAGTCGGTGGCCGGTGTGCACCACGATGCGGAGTTGCCGAAGTACACCGGCAAGACCTTCGAGGCGCGCGCCAAGGCGGCATCGCCCGAGGTCGCCGATGCGCCCGCCCGGAGCCGTAAGGCGGTGCTCTACGCCACCTGTTTCGTGAATTACAACAACCCCGGTATCGGTGAAGCAGCGCAGTATGTGCTGGCCCGTAACGGTGTCGAAACCGAGGTCGTCTATCCCGAATGTTGCGGCATGCCGCAACTGGAAAAGGGTGAAATCGGCGATGTCGCCGGGCGTGCCCGCCGTATCGCCGCGGTGATGATGCCTTGGATTGACAAGGGCTACGACATCATCGCGTTGACGCCCAGTTGCGCTCTGATGCTGAAGTTCGAATGGCCGCTGATTGCTCCGGACGAGGAGGACGTGCGCCGCCTGTCCGAGGCGACCCGCGACATAACGGAGTACGTCGTCGATATCGCGCGCACCGAGGGCCTCGCCGAGGGCCTCTCGCCGCTTGAGGGGGGCATCAGCGTCCACCTCGCTTGCCACGCGCGGGCCCAGAACATGGGACCGAAGGCAGCGGTCCTGCTGCGTCTTATCCCCGCTACCGAAGTGACGCCGATCGAACGCTGTTCCGGCCACGGCGGATCGTGGGGCATCAAGAAAGACAACTTCGAGGTGGCGCTGAAAGTCGGTAGACCGGCCGCCAGATCGGCGGTCGACAAGGGTGCGGCATTCTTTGCTTCTGAATGTCCGTTGGCCGGCAAGCACATCGTCCAGGGCATGGAAAAGCTCGAGGGCGAGGCCGGTTGCAGGGCCTGGCACCCGATTGAACTGTTCGCGCGCGCCTACGGGTTCCGCCCCGGGGGCGAGTCGCCATGAACA
>CAZKTK010000033.1:0-13367 GCA_964555535.1 uncultured Rhodospirillaceae bacterium | reverse complement strand
GAAGGCTGCTCTTCCGGCGACTGCGGCGCTTGCAGCGTGACCGTCGACGGTCGCCTGGTCTGCGCCTGCCTGGTGCTCGGGGTCGAGGCCGACGGGGCCAAGGTCGAAACCATCGAAGGCATGGCCGAGGGTGACAAGCTGCATCCCTTGCAGCGCATTTTCCTGGAGGAGGCCGCCCTGCAATGCGGTTTCTGCACCCCAGGCATCCTGGTCGCCGCGAAGAATCTTCTTGAGCGCAATCCGGACCCGAGCGAGACGGAGATCCGGTACTGGTTGGCGGGCAATCTTTGCCGCTGCACAGGCTATGACAAGGTGGTACGCGCCGTACAAGACGCGGCTACCGAGATGAGGGGGGCGTAAGCAATGGGTGAACAGTCCCAGAACTTCAAGTGGGTCGGCAAGCGGACCCTGCGTCCTGACGGCCCTGACAAGGTGACCGGTCGCGCCAAGTTCGGCGCCGACTTGGCCCTGCCCGGCATGCTGCACGGCCGCGTTCTGCGCAGTCCGCATGCCCATGCCGTTATCCGCAGCATCGACACCAGCAAAGCCGAGGCTTTGCCCGGTGTGAAGTCGGTTATCACGGGTGCGGACTTTCCGGAGGCCGGCCAGGGCAAGATGATTGCCGCCGGCGAAGGCCAGATCAATTACAGCGACATGGCACGCAATGTCATGGCACGCGAGAAGGCGCTCTATGACGGCCATGCCATCGCCGCCGTGGCAGCGACCAGCGCGGCCGCCGCCGAGGAAGCCTTGTCGCTGATCGAGGTCGATTACGAAATCCTGCCCCATGTCATCGATGTCGAGGCGGCAATGGCGCCGGATGCACCGGTCCTGCATGACGACCTCTTCACCGATGGCGTAACGCCGACGCCGGACAAGCCTTCCAACGTCGCCAAGCGCCTGGAGTTCAACCTCGGCGATGTCGAGGCCGGCTTCGCCAAGGCCGATGTGGTGGTCGAGCGCAAGTTCACCACCCAGCCTGTGCATCAGGGCTATATCGAGCCCCATGCCGTGGTTGCCGAGGCCACCGAGGACGGCCAGGTGCGTGTCTGGTGCTCGTCCCAGGGCGCCTTCATGGTGCGCGGCTATACCGCCCAGATCCTGGGCATGGACATCGCACAGCTGCGCGTTACCCCGGCTGAGATCGGCGGCGGTTTCGGCGGCAAGACAGTGGTCTATCTGGAGCCGCTGGCGGTGCGCCTGTCGCAGAAGGCCGGACGGCCCGTGCGCATGGTAATGAGCCGCGAGGAAGTGTTCCGCGCCTCCGGCCCGACCTCGGGCTCAGCGATGGAGGTCAAGGTCGGCGCCACCAAGGACGGCACGATCACCGCCGCTCACGCCACGCTCAAGTTCCAGGCCGGTGCCTTCCAGGGCTCTCCGGCGGGACCCGGCGCGATGTGCGCCTTCGGTCCCTATGACCTCGAGAACGTCAACGTGGTCGGCTACGACGTGGTCGTCAATCGGGCCAAGGTCGCAGCCTATCGCGCGCCCGGCGCGCCGATCTCGGAGTTTGCCGTCGAAAGCGTGCTTGACGAGATTGCGGACAAGATCGGCATGGACCCGTTGGAGCTGCGTCTGAAGAACGGCGCCAAGGAGGGCACCCAGGCGGCCTACGGCCCCAAGTTCGGGCCGATCGGCTACAAGGAGACCGTCGAGGCGGCCAAGGCGCACGAACACTATTCCGCGCCGCTCGGACCCAATCAGGGTCGTGGCGTTGCCTCCGGCTTCTGGTTCAACATCGGCGGCGAGTCGAGTGCGTCGATGCAGGTCAGCGAGGACGGCACCGTGACCGTGCTTACCGGCAGCCCGGACATTGGCGGCTCCCGCGCCTCCATGGCGATCATGGCTGCCGAAGTGCTGGGTATCGATGTCGAGAAGGTGCGCCCGATCGTCGCCGACACCGCTTCGGTCGGCTATTGCTTCCTCACCGGTGGCAGCCGCGTCACCTTCGCCACCGGCATGGCGGTGATCCAGGCGGCCGAGGACGTCGTCGATCAGGCGCGCGCCCGTGCCGCCAAGGAATGGGACATTCCCGTGGACGCGGTGGTCTGGGAGGACGGCTGCGCCAAGCCGGCGGGCAGCAATGCGGGCGAATTCGAGCCCCTGTCGCTGGCCGAGATCGCCGGCAATTCACCGCGCACTGGCGGGCCCATCAACGGCAAGGGCGCACTCAACGCGCGCGGTGCCGGGCCGGGTTTCGGCACCCATATCTGTGATGTCGAGGTCGATCCCGAAACCGGGCGCGTCACTGTCCTGCGCTATACCGCGGTGCAGGATGTCGGCCGTGCCATCCATCCGAGCTATGTCGAAGGCCAGCTCCAGGGCGGCGTTGCCCAGGGCATCGGCTGGGCGCTCAACGAGGAGTACATCTTCGATGACGACGGCCGGCTGGAGAATCCCGGCTTCCTCGACTACCGCATTCCGGTCGCATCGGACCTGCCGATGATCGAGCCGGTCTTGGTGGAAGTGCCCAACCCGCGCCATCCCTTCGGCGTGCGCGGCGTTGGCGAAGTGCCGATCATCCCGCCGATGGCGGCGGTGGCCAATGCCATCGCCAATGCGGTCGGCACGCGGGTTCCGGATCTGCCGATCTCGCCGCCCAAGCTGCTCGCGGCCATCGACGCCAAGGGCGACTGAGCCGCCGCCATGGCACGTGTGGTGCTGCCGCGCAGCATCGGCGAGCAATATGCCGGCGGCGAGACCGAGTTCGAGATTGCGGGCGCGACGGTGCGCGAGGTTGTGCGTGCCCTCGACGCCCGCTTTCCCGGGCTTGGCGAAATGATCGACGAGGCGATGGCCGTCGCCGTGGATGGCGAAATCCTTCAGGACCCGTATCTGGAGGCGGTGCAGCCCGATAGCGAGCTATTCGTCCTGCCCAAGATAGGCGGCGGATCGCGGTAAAGAAAAAGGCCCCGGCATCCAGGATGCCGGGGCCTCTCTTTCGGGCACTGTCTCAGACTTCGCCTTCGTTCATCCGCTTGGCGATCGAGTCCGCCTGACGGATCGCCAGCGCGACGATGGTCAGGGTCGGGTTCTCGGCCGCGCCGGACTTCCAAGTTGCGCATCAAGCGGTCCAACACGAAAAAAATGACACCGGCCCATATGCGACCTTGGTGCCAACCGGACTGAGGACCGTGACTGTAAAATACATATTTTTCAGGGCGTTACATACTTTGTAACAAGACGAACTCCAGTCGAGCGGTTGTATCGAATTCAACAAAGTGAACGTCCGGGCGATTCTCTTTCACTCACCGCTTGATTTTCCGCAAACCGACCTAACTTCGATTTTCCCAACGGTCAAGGGATGGAGGGACAACGTCCAAGATTGGGAAGTGCAACTGCTCGCTGGTGGTGCTGTGGGCCCGTGGAAGAAAGAAAAGGGAAATGCAGTCCTTACGTATCTCGTCGAAAATACCGGCGCTCATTGTAATTTTGGCACTGGTCTCGACAGCAGTAGCCAGCACCATCGGGTATATGAAGGCGTCCGACGCCTTGGTAGCCGAAGCGGAAAACAAACTCATCGCCTTGAAGGAGTCGCGGCGGCAAGCGATCGGCTCCTACCTCGCCAGCATCCGGGAGGATCTCCTTTCGGTCGCCGAAAATGACATGACCCTGGCCGCCATCGATGCTTTCGCCGGCGCCCGTGGCCAGTTCGGCACGCAGCTTACCTCGCGGCTGCAGCAACTCTATATCGAGGACAATCCCAATCCGCTCGGCGAGAAGCACAATCTCGACCGGGCGCCGGATGCCTCGATCTACAGCGACCATCATGGCGCATTCCATCCCTGGTTCCGTAATTTCCTGGAACGCCGGGGTTACTACGACATCTTCCTGATCACGCCGGATGGCGACGTCATCTACACGGTGTTCAAGGAACTCGACTACGCCACCAATCTCGATAACGGCGAGTACAAGGATACGGATCTCGCTGCCGTCTATCGCACGGTGAAGGCCAACGCGCGGGAGGGTTTTGTCGTATTCGAGGATTTCGAGCCCTATGCACCGAGCCACGGTGCCGCGGCGAGCTTCATCGCCACGCCCATCATGAACGATGGCGGTTCGCTTGCGGGCGTGCTGGTTTTCCAGATGCCCATCGACCGTATCAACGCGGTCATGCAAGTCAGCGCCGGCATGGGCGAGTCGGGCGAGACCTATCTCGTGGGCGGCGATTATCTGATGCGCAGCGATTCCCGCTTTTCGGACGAGTCGACCATCCTGGAGACCCGCGTCGAGACGGCGACCGTGACCGCGGTCCTGGCCGGTCAGAGCGGTGTCGACGTGGTGCCCGACTATCGCGGCATTCCCGTTTTCTCGGCCTTCAGCCCGATGGAGTTCGAGGGCATTACCTGGGCCGTTCTGGCGGAGATCGACGAGGCCGAGGTTCTGGCACCGGCGGTTGCTCTGCGGAACTCGATGCTGATTACCGCCATCATCGTTCTGGCTATCGTGGCCGCGATCGGGCTTGGCTTTGCCCGCACGCTGACCAAGCCGATCTCTTTCATGACCAGCGCCATGCAGCGTCTTGCGGACGGCGATCTCGAGGCCGAGATTCCGGCGCAAGGCCGCAGCGACGAGATCGGCGAGATGGCCGCAGCCGTGCAGGTCTTCAAGGACAACGCGATTGCGATGAAGGAAATGGAAGCGGAGCAGGAAGAGGCCAAGAAACCCGCCGAGGAAGAGAAAGCCCAGGCCATGCAGGCCTTGGCAGACAAGTTCCAGGGCGACGTGGGCGGCGTCATCGGTTCCGTTACTTCGGCGGCAAGCCAGATGGAAGCATCGGCCCAGGCCATGTCGACTACGGCTGGTCAGGCCAACAGCCAATCGACGGCGGTTGCCGCTGCGGCCGAAGAGACCAGCGTCAACGTGCAGACGGTGGCCAGCGCTTCGGAGGAACTCTCCTCCTCCATTGCCGAGATCGGTCGCCAGGTGGCGCAGTCCTCGGTGATTACCGGCGAGGCCGTGGAAGAGGCACAGAGAACCAACGAGCAAGTCGAGAGCTTGGCGGATTCGGCGCAGAAGATCGGTGAGGTGCTGTCGCTCATCACCGACATTGCCGAGCAGACCAACCTTCTGGCTCTGAATGCCACCATCGAGGCCGCGCGAGCGGGAGATGTAGGCAAGGGCTTTGCCGTAGTGGCGGCAGAGGTCAAGAACCTCGCCAATCAGACCGCCCGGGCGACGGAGGATATCGGCTCGCAGATTGGCGGCGTTCAGACCGCGACCAAGGACGCGGTGAGTGCCATTCAAAGCATCAGCGCCACGATCGGCAAGGTCGATGAGATCTCATCGGCTATCGCCGCGGCGGTCGAAGAACAGCAGGCAGCCACGAGCGAGATTGCCCGCAATGTTCAGCAGGCCGCCTCCGGCACGCAGGAAGTGACGCAGAACATCAGCGGCGTCACCCAGGCTGCCAGCGAGACTGGCCAGGCGGCCAATCAGGTGCTGACGCTGGCCGAGGATCTGACCAAGCAGTCGGGCACGCTGCGCACGGCTGTGGACGGCTTCCTCGACACGGTGCGCGCGGCATAGAGGACGATGGGGGTGGCTGGCCTGTGGGCGGCCACCCCTTTTCGGCCTATGACGGTGACCAGCCGTAGACGCGTTCGGCATTGCCGCCCATGAGGGCGGCGCGGTCGCTTTCCGACAGACGGTCCGTTCGGCGGAAGGATTCCACACCCTGCTCGTAGCTCAGCAGGGCCACGGCGCGGGTCCAGTCCGTGCCTCAGAGGCAGCGGTCGATGCCGAAGGCATCGTAGATGCGGCCCAACGGTTCCCAAATATCATCATACGGATAGGGCGCGTGAGACAGGGTGCAGGCGCCGGTAATCTTAATGACGAGATTGTCGTACACGGCCAGGCCGAGCACTTTCGCCAGTGCCGCGAAAGGCTCCGCAGGCGGCGGCGGCGCGAAGGGCTGCAACAGCCCCAGGTGATCGATGACAATGCGCGTATCGGGCGCCTTGGCGGCCAGGGCGGCGGCCTGTTCCAGACGCTCCCAGCATAAGATATTGACGGGCAGGCCGTGCCGTCCGGCAGTGTCCAGAATGGTCTTGAGGGCCGGATCGTCCGGGTCCTTCGTCACCTCGTCCACAAGCATGATGCGGATGGCGACGGCGCCGTCGGTCCTTGCCCAGTCCGCGATCCTCTCGGCCACTGCCGCATCGTTGGTGTCGACCGGGGTGACCAGGCCGAAACGGCCCGGATGCGCGGCATGCGTTTCCTCCGCATAGCGCGAATCGAAGCGGTACATGGTTGCCGGCGAGACCAGGATGGCGCCGTCCACGCCGACAGCGTCCATGGCGGCGACCATGTCGTCACCGGTGACTTCCGGCGGACCGGGCAGCGCCGCAGACCAGGGCCGCCCCGGATGGTCGCGCTCATAGGCGTGGACTTGCGCGTCAATGATCGGCATGGCTCTTTCCGTTCCAGGCTTGGCCCATCGTTTCCAGTAGGCGGCTAACGAGTTCGGCATTGGGGTCGATCAGCGAGTCTACGACCGAGAAATGGTCGAGACCGGCCGGCACGTACATCTCGCACGGATAGCCAAGGGCGCGCCAGCGCTCGGCCATGTCGCCGCTTTGCCGGCGGTACTCGTCGCTCTCGTCGGCTCCCGGCACCAGCAGCAGCGGCGCGGGGCGGGGATAGGTGAGGAGAGCCGGGGAGTTGCGCGTCGCCATCGCCGGGTCCATGCGCAGGGTCTCGTTGAGATAGCTGCGCTGGATCGGCTCCAGCTCGAACAGGCCACTGATGGCCGCCACACCCTTGACCAAATCTTGCGGCAAATCGCTTCCATAGGCGGGCCAGTCGGTGGCCAGCATCATCATCGCCAACTGGCCGCCGGCGGAGTGCCCGGAGACGAATATGCGCGAGGCATCGGCGCCGAAGTCGGCGGCGTTGCGCCATGTCCAGGCCAGGGCCGCGCGGGTATGGGCGACGATCTCGTCCATGCTGCCGTGGGGGGCGAGGACGTGATTTGTCAGCACCGTCGTCACGCCGTTCGGCGCCATGCCCTCGGCAACATAGGAATAGTCGCTCTTGTCGAGGGAATACCAGTAGCCGCCATGGATGAAGACATGGATCGCCGCTCTTGGCGCCTGCGCCGGAAATATGTCGATCCGCTCGCCGGGATGGGCCCCGACGGCCACGTCAAGACGCCCATCCAGGTTCTCCCGCGTCGCGGCGCTCCATTCCGCCCAGGCGGCGAATCGCGCCTTGTAGTCGGGGAAGCGAATGCGGTTGTTGTACTGGGCGTCGAGCCCTGCCTGGTCGTAGTTGCGCCAGACTTTGGCCTCGCCCATCAGCTGCCCGTGCGCTCGGCGATGCGGACCTTCTGACCCGGCGTCGGCATGGATGAGCCGTCCGCCTTCACGGTCTCGTAGACCGCCGGCATGGTCATCTCCAGCAATTCGAGATCTTCGGAATATTCCAGCAGTTCGTGCAGGGTGTTGCCGGGGATGGTCACCGCATCCCCCTTTTCATAGCGCAGCTCGCCGTGCCCCTCGTAACGGAAGCTCACCCATCCCTGAAGCACCATGGCGAACTGGAAACCTACCACATGCCGATGCAGGCCGTTATGTCCGCCTTTGAGGTGCTTGGCCCTGATGATATGGGCGTGGATATCTCCGTTGGTGGCGTCGGCCACGCCGAGATCCCGATAGACGAACTCCTCGCGCAATCCGTCGGTCTCGAACGCGGCGCCCTCGGCGCGCTTTACGGTGAAATGATAGTCGTTGCCTGCGGCGGCGCTCATCGCAATATTCCCCTCATGTGCGTCTGCGGGCCACTGTACATTTTCGAGGCTGCCGCGTTAACCCAATGTCAGTATCCATTCCGCTAAGGTGGCGGACCATGATGGCCACAAGTACGCGAATAGGATTGGCGGTGATGCTCTGGCTGGGGCTGGCTATGCCCTCGACAGCCTTCGAGCAGGTGCTTGATGACGTCCAGGCGGAGCAGCTTGCCAATGCCATCAGCGCGCATCAGCTTGGCGACTATCCGCCGGCGCTGGAGCTGTTTCACAAGCTTGCCGAGCAAGGTGTGGCGGAAGCGCAGTTCTATATGGGGCACATGCACGCGGAGGGGCAGGGGCTGCCGCGTGACTATACGCGGGCGGCGGATTGGTACACTTTGGCGGCACACCAGGGTCACCCCCAGGCGCAGAACTACCTCGGCCTGCTTTATTACGAAGGCAGAGGTGTCCACAAATCCTTCCGCGACGCCTTTATCTATTTCGAGCTCGCCGCGGCCGATGACTACGCCGATGCCCACAACAATCGCCTCATCGTGGCCCGAAAGATGAATTCGGCACAAATTACAGAGGCGCAGAAGGCCGCCGCGGTGTTGATCAACGAATATCGCAGCAAGGTGCCGAAAATCGACCTGCCGCGGCGCACCGCAAGTGGCGTGGTCATAAACAACCACGGCGGCGTTCTGACCCATGCCGAAGCCGTGAAAAACTGTGGAAAGGTCAGTGTGCGCGGTGACGGGCTGGCGCAGCGGCCGGCCCAAGTTCTGGCTATCGACGAGTTCAATGGCGTCGCGATCTTGCGGGCCGACGAGTTGGAGCCCGGCGTGCCTCTGCGCGGCCCGGATCTCGGCATTGGTGACACCGTGACAATTCTGGGTTTCGGGCTCAACTCCGAGAAGGAGATGGTGCCCCGATCGGTCGAGGCGACGGTCACCGATGACCCGGCCCTGTACCGTGTCGATACGCGTTTTGTGCAGCTCGACAGTATTGTCGCACCGACATTTCTCGGGGCACCGGTTTTTGACGAGGACGGACAGGTCGCCGGCATCATGGTCCCGGGCTTGGAGCCCGAAGTCGTAGCCAGTTTGCGCGATGCCCCGGGCCGTCTCGGTTTTGCCTTGCGCCGGGATGTCGTGTCGCTCTTGCTCGACCTCAACAGCTACCCCTATGATACGGGGTCTACTGGGATGCCGATCGCGGACGATGTCAGCCTGCACATGCGTCGCGCGACGGTGATCATAGTGATCATAGAGTGTTGGCAGGAGGTACAGCCATCACCGGAACAGGAGTAGAGCGCAAGCTCGACGGTATCGCGGGGAAGGCGGCACCGGAAGAGCCGGCGGAGGTGCGGCCGACCGCCGCCCAGTCGCGCTATTTGCGTCGCGGTCTCGATCAACCGGGCGGCAAGCTGCCGCTGTTCGACGACAGTGGTGCCGCGATATCGCCGCGAACCATCCGCAGCTGCGTGAAGCAAGGCTGGGCGGAGCCTTGGATACGCAATCCGATCAAGCCGGATTGGCTTGTCTGCAAATTGACGGAACGCGGGCGCAGCGCTGTCACAGGCGAGTCTGCCGACCACTGATCCGACCGTCGGCGCCGCCGCAAGCCGCAGCGATCCCAATACGTGATATAGGTTTTTGTGCTCTGCCGAAGGGCATGCCGATAACGTCTTTGTAAGTGCCTGAAAAATAGAGAAAACATACCATCTCGCAGATGCGAAAAAAAATCGATAAAACACTTGATTTAAACGCTTGATCGACTATATCAATGAGATACCAAGAACAACGAACCCTGGTAGCGGATGCGCCAACGCCGTCCCTCCCATGGTCTCCTCTCCGAGGCGGCGGGGGTCCCTCCAAAGTCCCCCACCCCGCCGCCGTACTGAGTGCCCCTCTTCCGCCCCCCGGGAAGAGGGGCCTCTTTGTTTTTGGGGTCAGGCACAGGTTCAAACGGGTCCGGACTTGATTTAGGGTGCAGTCTGGATTCGGAACCTCACAGGGCAGACGGCAACGCCGTGGCGCACTCACCAGACCTTTCGATCGACAGCCCGCCCGCGCCGACACGGTCTGCGACAGAGGAGAATTTTCCTGTCGGATCGTGGCTCCTCCCGAGGCATTTGCGCGCCCATATCGCGCGCTATTATGCCTTTGCCCGTGCCGCCGACGACATTGCCGACGATCCCGCGCGCCGGCCTGACAAAAAGCGGGCCGAGCTTGATGCGATGGAGGCGGTGCTCCGCGGCGAAGCGACAGCCGCCATCGGCAATCTCGATCAGGCAAAGGCGGAGCGTCTCGCCGAAAGCCTGAGGGAAACGCGTGTTCCTGTTGCGCATGCGGCCGAACTGCTGATCGCCTTCCGGCTCGACGCCGACAAGAGCCGCTACGCCACCTGGGACGAATTGATGGGGTATTGCCGGCATTCAGCGGCGCCGGTGGGGAGGTATCTGCTCGATTTGCATGGCGAATCCCATGACACGTGGCCGGCCGCGGACGCCCTTTGCGCATCCTTGCAAGTGCTCAACCATCTTCAGGATTGCGCGGAGGACTATGCGAGTCTCGACCGAGTGTACATTCCCCTCGATATGCTCGATGCCGCCGGCACTGACGTGACCGAACTCACCGCACCGCGTGCCAGTGCCGGCATGCGCCGGGTGTTGGACGCGTGCCTCGATGGCTGCGACCGGCTCAACAGTGAGGCGCGGGTTTTGCCCGGACTGATCCGGAACCGGCGAATGCGCATGGAGGCGGCGGTGATCGTGGCGGTGGCCCATCGCCTGGCTCGGCGCCTGCGTGCGGAGGACCCCTTGGCAGGGCGTGTCGCGCTGGGACGCGGCGACAAGGTCGCCTGTCTCCTGACGGGCTTGCGGGCCGGCCTATGGTAGCTGCTGCCGACGCTGCCGCCGAAGCCCTGGTCAAGCGCTCCGGCACCTCGTTCTTTTGGGCCATGCGCTCCCTGCCGATGGCGAAGCGGCGGGCGATGTTTGCGCTCTATGCCTTTTGCCGGGCCGTTGACGATATTGCCGATGAGCCAGCTCCGCGCGACGACAAACTCGCCCGTCTCGACGCCTGGCACCGGGATATCGACTGCCTTTACCGCGGAGACGAGCCGAAACAGGCCATCGCGGCGGCGCTCAGCGGCCCGATCGCTCAATATGGTCTGCCGCGGGAGCCTTTCTTGGAGATCCTGCGCGGCATGGAAAGCGATGCGCGGGGCCCTATCCGAGCGCCGTCCATGGGCGATCTCGAGGTCTACTGCGGGCGCGTTGCGGGTGCAGTGGGCCAACAATCGGTGAGAATATTCGGCTGCGGGGATGCGGCAGCAGACAGTTTCGCCCTGGCCACCGGACACGCCTTGCAGCTTACCAACATCCTGCGCGACCTTGCCGAGGATGCTGCCGATGGCAGGCTGTATCTGCCGCGCGAAGCCCTCGACGTAGGGGGCATCGAGGGTGAAGATCCCATGCGTGCCATCGATCATCCGGGGCTGGCCGTGGCCTGTGCCTGGGTCGCCGAGCGGGCTGCGGCGCGCTACGACGAGGCGGAGGCTCTACGCCGCGCCATGGCACCGGCGGATGCCCGTGCGTTGCGTCCGGCGGTAATCATGACTGCCGTCTACCGCCGCGTATTCGAACGCCTTGGTGAGCGTGGCTGGCAACGGGCCATCGAGCCTCTGTCGCTCTCGAAGACGGAAAAACTGTGGATCGCCATACGGTGCCTGGTGCGCGGACGATGATGCCCCGTTGCCATGTTGTCGGCGCCGGCCTGGCGGGCTTGTCTGCGGCCGTAGCGCTTTCCCGCGCCGGGGTGGCGGTGTCGCTTTACGAGGCAGCAGGCCAGGCCGGCGGCCGCTGCCGTTCGTTCCACGACCGCACTCTCGATTGCCAGATCGACAACGGCAATCACTTGGTGATGGCCGGCAATAGCGAGACCTTTGCCTATCTCGATGCCATTGGCACGCGCGACCAACTTGTCAGTACGGGAGCGACGTTTCCGTTTCTCGACCTTGCCACCGGCGAGCGCTGGACGGTGCGCCCGAATCGCGGGCGTTTGCCATGGTGGTTCCTGGCGCCGTCCCGCCGGGTCGCGGGCAGCCGCGCCTTCGACTACCTGGCCGCCCTCAAACTGGCTTTAGCGGGCCCCGAAGCGACGGTCGAGTTGGTGCTGGCCAACCCGCCCACGGTCTATCGCCGCCTGTGGGAGCCCCTTGCTACCTCGGTGTTGAATACCGACCCGGGCGAGGGCGCGGCCGCCCTGCTCTGGCCGGTGCTGACCCAGACCTTCCTGCGCGGCGCCGACTGGTGTCGGCCCTTTGTTGCGGACCTTGGTCTGGGGCCGGCGTTTGTCGAGCCTGCCCTGGCATTGCTGGAGGCGGCCGGCACGCAAGTCCGGTTCAACCAGCGCCTGCGTGCCATCGAACACGACGGGGGGCGGGTGACGGGCCTAGACACCAGCCAAGGGGTGGTCCCTGTGGCGAGCGGCGAGGGCGTAGTGCTGGCAGTGCCGCCGGCAAGCGCTGCCGCCCTATTGCCGGGCTTGGCAGCGCCGATGGAAAGTCGCGCCATCGTCAATGTGCACTTCCGACTGGAGACGCCGCCGCAATTGCCGGAAGGTGCACGTTTTCTCGGCCTGGTGGGCGGCACGGCTCAATGGATATTCGTACGTGATGAAGTGGCCGCGATCACGGTCAGCGCGGCAGACGCCTTGGCTGCGCAGGACAATGACGACATTGCGGCGACCGTTTGGCGGGACCTCGCCAAGGCACTGGAACTTCCGCTGGAGCCCATGCCGCCCCGTCGCGTCATAAACGAGCGCCGGGCGACATTCGCGCAAACCCCGGCCGCCGCGCGGGCAAGGCCGGGGCCGGCTACTGCCCATGCCAACCTGTGGCTGGCGGGGGACTGGACGGATACGGGACTGCCCGCAACCATCGAAGGCGCCATACAGTCGGGCCGGAAGGCCGCGGGCCTGGCGACGGCGTCGGCGTAACGCGATTGATCGTGTTGGCGATTGCGGTTATGAAGATGACACGATTAATTCGTTGGTATCTCAGTAATTTTCGCTAGGCTCGGAGACAGGCTTGAGCGAATTGAGGAGTGGCAAGATCAGCAACTCGAAACCGACTCCCCTTCTCGACGCCATCGGCACACCGGAAGACATCCGCGCACTTTCGGATGCCGAGCTGGCTCAGCTCGCGGACGAGGTGCGCCAGGACATGATCGAGCAGGTCTCGCGCACCGGCGGTCATCTCGGTGCCGGGCTCGGCGTGGTCGAGCTGACCGTGGTACTTCACCATGTCTTCGACACCCCGCGCGATCGGCTGATCTGGGACGTTGGGCATCAGTCCTATCCGCACAAGATTCTCACCGGCCGGCGCCAACGCATGGCGGGATTGCGGATGAAGGACGGGATATCCGGCTTTACCAAGCGAGCCGAAAGCAAATACGACCCCTTCGGCACCGCGCATTCCTCGACGTCGGTTTCGGCCGGCCTCGGCATGGCGGTGGCGCGCGACCTGTCCGGTGACGACAACAAAGTTGTTGCGGTGATCGGCGATGGCGCCATGAGCGCCGGCATGGCCTACGAGGCGATGAACAATGCCGGCTCGCTCGGTAGCCGCCTGG
>CAZKTK010000032.1:0-13392 GCA_964555535.1 uncultured Rhodospirillaceae bacterium | reverse complement strand
TCTCTCTGCGTGCCTGGTCGTTATACAAAAAAAAGGGGGCGCCCATTGCCGGGCGCCCTCGAAAATTCGCTTCGGGGATCCCGATCAGCGCTTGGAGAACTGGAAGCTCTTGCGCGCCTTGGGCTTGCCGTACTTCTTGCGCTCCACGACGCGGGAATCGCGCGTCAGGAAGCCGCCCTGCTTAAGCACCGGTCGCAAAGCCGGTTCGTAGCGGATCAATGCCCGGCTGATGCCGTGGCGCACCGCGCCCGCCTGGCCGGACAGACCGCCGCCGCTGACCGTGCAGACCACGTCGTACTGGTTGCCGCGCTCCGCCGCCTCGAAAGGCTGGCGCAGGATCATGCGCAGCACGGGGCGGGCAAAGTATATCTCCTGATCGCGGCCATTGACCGTGACCTTGCCGCTGCCCGGCTTGACCCAGACGCGGGCGACCGCGTTCTTGCGCTTGCCCGTGGCATAGGCCCGGCCGTGTTCATCGATCTCCGGCTCGGCAAGCTCCTCAGGGGCCGGCGGTGCCGCCTCGACCGGTGCCTCTCCGGCGTCGGCCTGAGCGGCATCCTCCACCATGTCCTTGAGATCCTCGAGGGTGCGTTTTTCGTCGGCCATCGGTTACGCGCTCCTCGCGTTCTTTGGGTTTTGGGCGGCGATATCCAAGCTCTCGGGCTTCTGGGCCTCATGAGGATGGTCACTGCCGGCATAGGTGTGCAGCTTGCGCATCTGCGCCCGGCCAAGCGGCCCGCGCGGAATCATCCGCCGCACCGCAAGCTCGATCACCCGCTCCGGATGGGCGCCATCGAGGATGTCGCCATAGGTGCGGGACTTGATGCCGCCGGGATAGCCGGTATGCCAATGATGAATCTTCTTGCCGCGCTTGGCGCCGGTCAGGCGCACTTTCTCGGCATTGATCACCACGATATTGTCGCCGCAGTCGATGTTCGGCGTGAAGGTCGTCTTATGCTTGCCGCGCAGCCGGCGTGCGATTTCGACGGCGAGGCGCCCAAGCACCACCCCATCGGCATCGATCACGAACCAACCGTGCTCCACATCGTCGGGCTTGGCTGAATAGGTCTTCATAGCGTGCGTTGTCCGGTTCACATTGTCTGGAATGTGGGAAGGCGCGCAGTATGGTCACGGAAAGCCGCCTGTCAATGGGAATTTACCCCGTAATTGCAGCGCTTTAGCATTAAGGTAATATATTACCTAGCGGGATCGTGGCACCCACCCTGACAAATCGCTAAGCTGCCGCCGCGTGGCTGAAATCGAGGAGCGCCGAAGAATGTCGACCATGACCGCCGAACAAACCGCTGAGGCCCTGGTATTGCGTGAGGATGGCGAGGACGGCGTCACCACCCTCACCCTCAATCGCCCCGAGGCGCGCAATGCGCTTTCGATAGGCCTGATGAGCAGCCTGCAGGCGGCGCTCGACGACATTGCCGCCGATGCAGCGGTGAAAGTGGTGGTTATCGCCGGCGCCGGGCCGGGCTTCTGCGCCGGGCACGACCTCAAGGAGATCCGCTCCGACCCGTCGCGCGAGACGTATCAGGACCTGTTCACCCAGTGCAGCCGCTTGATGATCACCATCACACGCCTGCCCAAGCCGGTGATCGCCAAGGTGCACGGCATCGCCACCGCGGCGGGCTGCCAGCTCGTCTCGACCTGCGACCTTGCCGTGGCGGCAAGCGATGCGCGCTTCGCGACCCCGGGCGTCAATATCGGTTTGTTCTGCTCCACCCCGATGGTGGCGTTGAGCCGCGTCGTCGGCCGCAAGGCGGCGATGGAGATGCTGCTGACGGGCGACATGGTGGATGCGGAGACCGCACGCAGCAACGGCCTGGTCAATCGCGTGGTGCCGCCGGAGGAGCTGGATGCGGCCGTATCCGCCCTGGCGAGCCAGATCGCGGGCAAGTCGCCGGTCAGCCTCGCCATCGGCAAGGAGGCGTTCTATCGCCAGCTCGAGATGCCCCTCGACGACGCCTATGTCTATACCGCCCAGGTGATGACCGAGAACATGCTCAAGCGAGATGCCGAGGAAGGCATCGACGCCTTCCTCGAAAAGCGCAAGCCCGTATGGCGCGGCGAATGAGCGCAAGCGACGACGACGCCCATCTGGCGCGCATCCTGAGCGGGACCAAGACCATCGCCGTGGTCGGCGCAAGTACCGATTGGGAGCGGCCAAGCTGCCGCATCATGCAGTACCTGCAGGCCATGGGGTATCGCATCTATCCTGTGAATCCGAATGCCGTGGATTCCGAGATCCTCGGACGCCAAGTCTACGGCAGCCTCGCCGATATCGAGGAGGCGATAGACCTTGTCGATGTCTTCCGCCGCTCCGACGCGGTCGCCGGCATTGTCGATGACGCCATCGCCGTCGGTGCCAAGGCAATCTGGCTGCAAAAGGGCGTGCGCGACGATGCCGCCGCCGCCAAGGCCTTGGATGCAGGGCTCGACGTCGTAGCCGACCGCTGCATCAAGACAGAGCATTTCCGCCTGCTCGGCGGACCGGACCAGCGCAAAGTTGACAGCCGCAGCGCCGCGGCTTAGGAAACACGGCCTTCTGGCAAACGTTCGAAGTCCGAACCAATCAACATAACAGGGTGGCCGACATGGTATTGCCCCTTGCACGCGAGACCAGCGACAACGACCTCATCTATCTGCCCGAGCACGATTTCTACACTGACGAAAAGCTGCGGCGCATCCTGACCAGCGTTCGCACTTTCGCCATGGTGGGCGCCAGCACCCATTGGAAGCGGCCGAGCTTCTACGCGATGAAGTACCTGACCAAGAAGGGCTATCGCGTGATCCCGGTCAATCCGACCCGGGCCGGCGATGAGATCCTCGGCGAGAAGGTCTACGGCAGCATCGCCGAGGTCCCCGATCAGCTGGATATGGTGGACATCTTCCGTACCTCCGAGGAGGCCCTGGAGATCACCAAGGACGTCATCGCCAACAAGGACGAGAAGGGCATCAAGGTGCTGTGGATGCAACTCACGGTGCGCAACGACAAGGCAGCGGAACTGGCCGAGGCCGCGGGCCTGGAAGTCGTGATGAACCGTTGCCCGAAAATCGAATATGCCCGCCTGTCGGGCGAGCTGAGCTGGAGCGGCATCAATTCCGGTATCGTCTCCGCCAAGACACTCCGGCCCCCGAGGTAGAACATGAGCAGCACCCCTATCGACGAAGTCGTCTCGAACGTTCCTGGCGGCGCAGAAACGCCGCGAGCCTATGGCATGGAGACCCTGGCGGTACATGCCGGCGCCCGGCCCGATCCGACGACCGGCGCACGTTCGACGCCGATCTATCAGACCACGTCGTTCGTCTTCGACGATGCGGACCATGCCGCCTCGCTGTTCAACCTGCAGACCTTCGGCTACGTCTATTCGCGCATGACCAACCCCACCGTCGCCGTGTTCGAGGAACGCGTGGCGGCGCTGGAGGGCGGACGCGGTGCCGTAGCGGCCGCTAGCGGCCATGCCATCCAATTCCTGGTCGCCGCAACGCTCATGCAGCAGGGCGACGAGTTTATCGCCTCGCGAAATCTCTATGGCGGCTCGGTCACGCAATTCGGCGTCAGCTTTCCCAAACTCGGCTGGAAGTGCAATTTCGTCGATCCGACGGACCCGGAGAATTTCCGAAAGGCGATGAACGACAAGGTCAAGTTCATCTTCCTCGAAGGCCTCGCCAATCCGGGCGGCCTGATCGTGGACCTTGAGGCCGTCGCCGAGATAGCGCACGAGAACGGCATTCCGCTCGTCGTCGACAACACCCTGGCCTCGCCGTACCTTTGCCGGCCGATCGAGCATGGCGCGGACCTGGTCGTTCATTCGACGACCAAGTTTATTGGCGGCCACGGCAACACCATGGGCGGCATCGTTGTCGAAAGTGGCAAGTTCGATTGGCGCCAAAACGACAAGTTCCCGGCTCTGTCGGTTCCCGATCCGGCCTATCACGGCCTGGTCTTCGCCGAGACCTTCGGCGATTTCGGCTTCACCATGAAAGTGCGCGCCGTGGCGCTTCGCGACTACGGCCCGACCCTGAATCCAACCGCGGCCTGGAACCTGTTGCAGGGTGTCGAGACTCTGCCCCTTCGCATGGAGCGGCATTGTTCCAACGCCCTCGCTGTGGCCAAATGGCTCGAGGCGCATCCCAAGGTGAGCTGGGTGTCCTATTCCGGCCTCGAGTCGAGCCCGTACTATTCGCTGGCCCAAAAGTATGTGCCCAAGGGCGCGGGTGCGGTTTTCACTTTCGGCGTCAAGGGCGGCTTCGATGCCGGTCTGACCGTTGTCGACGAAGTGCAGATGTTCTCCCACCTCGCCAATATCGGCGACACGCGCAGCCTGATCCTGCATCCTGCCTCCACCACGCATCGCCAGTTGAGCGAGGAACAGCAGATCGGCGCAGGCGCCGGGCCCGACGTTGTCCGCCTGTCAGTGGGTATCGAAAGCGTGGAAGACATCATTGCCGATCTCGACCAGGCCCTGGCCAAAATCTGATCCGGATCCGCCCGCATGTGGCACGCCGTGCCATATGCGGGTAGAATTCGATGCCACGGTCGGTTTTGCGATGGCTGATGGGGATGCCTCATGAAGATCCGCAAACCCGGCGCGATCCCCAAGCCCCCTCGCCGCTTTTCGGCAATCGCGCTGGTCTACGCCCTTCTCGGCGTTGTCACGGCGATTATTGCCCTACTGGCGATGGCCGCCAGCGAACAGCGCAGCATCGATAATGCCGTCGCGCGCGAGCAGGCGGATTTTGACATCAATGTCGCGGCCGCGATCGATGATATCGAGGACGGCATATTCGCCATCGGGCAGCTGAAGGCCGAGGCCGAAGGCGCAGAGCCGCATCTCCAGACGATTGCGCACAGCATAGCCCTGATCAGTGACTTTCATGCACGCCATTCCGGCTCCTCCATGGACCCGGCTCTTGCGCCCCTGACCGCCGCTCATGAGAACCTTCGCAGCAAGACCCTCCCGGCCGTACAAAGTGAGGGTGTGGGCGACACGGTCGCCACCTTCCGCGACTCCCTTCACCAGCTGGAGAGGGCCGCCAAGGCCGATCAAGCGGAACAAAACGGCGACCTGCTCGAGGCGCGACGTTTCGTTACGGTCTGGTTCACCGCCGCAAGCATTGCAGTCTTCGTAATCGGCCTTGCCATGGCCTTGCTCATCATTCGCAATATTACGAGAAACCAAGATGCGCAAAAGGTCATATCCGAAGCGCTCAGGCGCAGTGAGCGCCGCTTCCGCAACGTAGCCGAAGGCTCCATCCAGGGCGTGCTGGTGCATCGCGACGGCGTTCCGCTTTTCGCCAATCAGGCCATGGCGGAAATCCTGGGTTTCGAGGATTCCCACGACGTGATGCTCTTGCCGTCCATATACGAGAGCGTGCTCGGCATGGACAGGGAGATGGTCAAGCAGTTCGCCGAGAGCCAGGCCGCCGGGACTGGCGACGACAGCGACCGCATCCAGTTCCGTTGCCGGCGGGACGACAATGGCGAAACCATATATGTGGAAGCGCGCTCTACTGTCATAGATTGGGACGGCACACCGGCGATCCAGGCTGCCTGTTTCGATGTCACGGAGCGACACCGCTTCGAGGAAGCCTTGCGCGAGAGCGAAAATCGACTCAACGCGTTCTTCAATCATGCTTCCGTTGCCATGGCACTTTATGACAGCCGGGGCTATTGCATGAAAATGAACCAGGCGCTTGCCGACGCTGCAGGGGTCGTCGCGGAAGCCCAGGTCAACCGCCACGTGACCGAAATTCTGCCGCCGGAGCTCGCGACGGTCATGCAGCACAATTTGCAGCAGATCCTGGGAACCGGTGAGCCGATGCTCGATGTGGAAATCGTTGACGGCACCAAGGACGCGCAAGGCCGCGACCGTTACTGGATGGCCTCGATCTTTCCCGTATCCGGCACGCGCCACAAACCGACCGCTTTTGGCAGCGTGATGACGGAGATCACCGACCAGAAGCAGGAGCAGAAGAGGACGCAGCAGTTCGGCGAAAGCCTGGAACGGCGGGTGGACGAGCGTACCCGGCAGCTGATGCGGGAAAAGCGGCGCATCGAGAAATACCTGCAGATCACCAGTACCATCGTTGTCGTGGTCGATCGCAATTTCGAGATCCAGGTCGCCAATCCCGCCGCCTGCGCTTTATTGGGGTACGAAGAAGGCGAACTTCTGGGCAAGGACTGGTTCGACCAATGCGTACCGGAATCGGAACGCGAGGAGCGTCGGCAATTGTTCCTGCGCGTTTGGGCCGATGAGGGATCCAAGGCCGATGGCCATTCTTACGAGACATCGGTCGTCACCAAGAGCGGTGATTTGCGCCAGCTCCTGTGGCGAACGGGCCAGCTTCGTGACGACGATGGTGCGCTCTACGCCTATATCGGCTGCGGCGAGGATGTGACGTCTATCCGGCAGGCCGAATCGCGGACGCAGAAATCCCGCCGGCTGGAAAGTTTCGGCGCGCTGACACGCACCACTGCCCAGGCCATGGACAGGCTCCTGGAAAATGCCGAGGTCTTGAATCAAGCCGTGCTGGAAGAGGTAACGGACGACGACGCCAACCAGGCCCGCCTGGAAAGCGCGCTGGATACCAACCGCAAGGCGCGGCATGCCCTTGAACGCATATTCGCGGCTGGTACGGCGGGCGACGGCAACGCGGATCCGCAGCCCTGCGATGTGGCGAGCCTCGTGGCGAATTCGCTCCAGCTCGTCAGTATCGGCCTGCCGAACACGGTTTCGCTGACGACCGAAATCGATAAGGCGGCCGGAAGCGTCTCTGCCGACCCCATGGATATCGAGGCCATCGTCATGACGCTGTTCGAGAGCGCGCTTCAGCGTATCGGCGACAGCGAGGGAAGGGTTACAGTCGCCCTGTCACGGCAAAGCGAAACCGAATCGGGGCGCGACGAAATTTGCCTCGCGATCGAGGATAATGGTCGCCATCCATCACAAGCCCCTGACGAAACGCTCTATCAAACGAACCTTGCCATCGCCCATGATTTGGCTGCGGCGCAAGGGGGAAGCATGAAAATCACGGCTGAGCCCGGTAGCGACACCAAGGTTGAAGTACGCCTGGCTGCGTTGAATACAGGTGAAACATTCAGCTAATCGGAGTATATTCAAGGTTCGTTCTCATTTCGAACCGATAAACATGGCACGCATTCTGGTCATAGACGACGAAGAACTGGTCCGCTTCAGCATTGCGGACATTCTGGTCGACGGCGGCCATGACGTGCTTGAGGCCTGCAACGGGAAAGAGGCGATAGCCTTGCTGGAAAAGCAGCCCGTCGACGTTGTCATCACCGATATCCTGATGCCCGAGCAGGAAGGCCTGGAGACCATCGCCATCCTTCACGATCTGTGGTCCGAACTGCCGATTGTGGCGGTTTCCGGCGGCGGGCGCAGCGGCAAGCTCGATTTTCTCGGCATGGCAAAGGACCTTGGGGCCAACGCAACCTTGTCGAAACCCTTCTCGCGGGACGAACTGATAGGCACGCTGAGCGCCTACGTTTAGTCAATCGCAGGATTCCGCGATCCAGGTGAGATAGTCGGGATTGCCGCCAACAATCGGAACTGCGACCACGCAAGGGCAATCATAGGCGTGGCGCTCCCTGACCAGATCCGTGAGCGCATCCAGGCAGGTTTCGCGGGTCTTAAGCACCAGCACCGTTTCATCCGCCGCCTCCACCGCGCCTTGCCAGCGGTAGACCGAGCGCATGCCGTCGATGACATTGGCGCAGGCGGCAAGTCGCGCTTCGACGCAGGCGCGCCCAAGCGCGAGGGCATCGTCGCGGGTTTCGGTCGTGACGTAGACCAGAAGCGCCTCAGTCATGGCCTTTCCCGTTCCGCCGCATCCAGTGCGTCGCTCAATATGGCGTGATCCCGGTCCCCGAAGGAAATCATCAGGACCGATACGATGTCCGGATGGCGATCGAGGCCGGCCGACAACTCCCTGACGGCTATCGCCGCCGCTCGCTCGGCCGGAAAGCCGTAGATGCCCGTGGAGATGGCCGGAAAGGCAATGCTGCGGATGGCATTCTCTGCGGCCAGGGCCAAGCTGTTGCGATAGCAATTGGCCAGGGCTTCCGGCTCGCCACGATTGCCGTCGCGCCAACGTGGCCCGACAGTGTGAATGACCCAGTTCGCGGGCAGGTCGAAACCTTCGGTCAGGCACGCCTCGCCCGTCGGGCAGTGGCGGAGCTTGCGTGTGGCATCGGTCAGCCGCGGCCCGGCGGCACGGCGAATGGCCCCGTCGACGCCACCGCCCGGCCACAGGGATTCGTTTGCCGCATTGACGATGGCATCTACGCCAAGCGTGGTGATATCGGCGGCCAGTACGCTCAAGCGGCCGCTCATGACCGGAACCCTATCGGGCGCTGGCGAAATCGTCCTCGTGCCATCTGACAATCATCGCGCGCGCCAGGCCCACTTGCTCCGGGCTGAGCCACTTGGCGGCAAAATCCCTTGCCTGCACTGCATTGGCATGGCCGCGCTGCGCCGCCGTCTCGTACCAGGCATAGGCACGAACCGGGTCACGGGTAACACCGCGGCCTTCCAGGTAGGCGCTCGCCAGCAACACGGAAGCCGCCGCATCGCCGCGAACCGCGGCCTGGCGATACCAATCGGCCGCCGCCGCATCGTCGCCCTGCATCGAGGCCACATGCGCCAGTCCGAGCATGGCATTGACATCGCCGCGGCTGGCCTGCGGCTGCCAAACGGCGACAGCGGTTTCGAGATCGCCGCGCTCGATCGCCGCCCAGGCCCTGTCGGACGCCTTGACGGGATGGCTGACCATGAGAGCCAGGAACAGCGCCAGAAGTATCGTTCTCATCATAACGGCGGCAGACTAGCGGAGCCTGACAGGACTTTCCAGCCATCTGCCTAATCCTCACCGGTCCTTGGCAATGGGCGGGCGGGGCCGGCCATGGGAGCATCGGTGTCGAACTCGGCTGCAACGCGGCAATCGTCGCACATGCGAATTCGGTCCTGTGCCCGCGTGTCGTCCGCAAACGCCGGATGCTCGGCAAGCCGTGCCAGAACACGCTCGACGGTGGATGCCACTCCGAAGGGCTTGCCGCAACGCACGCAGGCGAACGGCTCTTCCTCGTGCAGCACTGTTCGTTCGCGCGCGGCCGGGGTCATAAGCAGGCGCGGTTGCAGGGCGATCGCGTCTTCCGGACACGTCGCCCGGCACAGGCCGCATTGAATGCAATGGGTCTCGGTAAAGCCGAGCTGCGGCCGGTCCGGGTTGGCTGACAGCGCCTGGGTCGAACAGGCGCTGACACACGCCAGACAGAGAGTGCATCGCGCCGCGTCGACCTCTATGGCACCGAACGGGGAAACCGAAGAAAGGTCCAAAATATCAACCGGCTGCGGCGCATTCTTATGTAAGTGCGCAAGCGCAAGGCCAAGACGCTCCCGCTTGCTGCCCACGACTGCGAAATCGGCCGGCGGTAGCGGCTCGGCCTCCACCGTCAAGGCTTCTGCGACAGCATCGGGATCGCGCTCGGCCAACACGGCAATGCGGTCGCTGCCATAGCCCAGGCCGTGCATGATGGCCGCGCTGAGCGAGACTGTCTGGTCCAGACCGGATCGTGCTTCCGTGTCGCCGGGGCCAACCAGGATCGCCACCCGCGCGGCGCCGAGCGCGAGCGCCGCAAGCAGCGCGTCGGGCGCCAGCGCGGTGGTACGGTCGAGCGCCACGGGCAGCACATTGGCAGGCAACCCGTCGCCGAAGCGGGCAACGGCAGCGATCAGCGCCTCGCCCTCCGCCATATCGTGCAGCAGCAGAACCGGCCGCTCGCCGCCGGCCCGGCGATAGGTGCCGAGCAGAGCGCGCAGCCGCTCGATCAGCGTGGCCGCGGGCGGCAAGGCGTAGCCGGCCGCGCCCGTCGGACATACGGCCTCGCAGCCGCCGCAACCGGCACAAACCGCCGCATCGATGGAGACGGTATCGCCGGCCGGAACGATGGCTCCCGTGGGACAGACGTCGAGGCACCGCGCGCAGCCCGGCTTTTGGCTGCGGGAATGGGCGCAAAGGCTCTCCTCGAACCCCACATAGCGTGGCTTGTCGAAGGTGCCGACCATATCGGCGAGATCGAACAGGGCGCGCTCGACGGCAATCGGATCGCCCGGATCGGGGCGCAGGTATCCGTCGCGGGCGGCATGCGCGGGAAACAGCGGTGCATCGCCGGTCAGATCGAGAATCAGATCGGCGGTCAGGGTCTCGCCATCGCGCCGCGGGCCGAAAGCGAGCCAGCTGCGGGCGCTGGGATCGACATCCCCATAACCGTTCGCGACCAGCACAAAGGCGCCCAGGTGGCCGCTTGCCGAGGCCACCGTACCGCTATGGATGCGAAAGCCGGCCCGCGTGGGGGGCATGATTTGGGCACCGGGCGCCAGGAGCAATCGCACGGACAGGCGCGCCGACAGGCGCTCCGCCGCGGCGAGCGCCTGATCGTTGCCACCGATGACCACCACTTCCCCCGCCGACTCGAAGCTGACCGCCGGCGTCGGCGGCTGAGGCACGGCAGCCTCGGCAAGCAGAGCGGCCATTTTCGGCCCCACCAGCTCGCCCTCGCGCGCCCACCCGGCACGCTCGCGAATATTGACGAAGGCGATGTCCGCGGCCTCGGCATCCTCCGAGAACAGCGGCGCCTCCTGGGTGCAGGCCACCAACAGGGGCTCGCCCCGCCCGATCGCCGCCTCGAAGGCCGCGAAATCGGCGCGGCACAGCGCGTGATGCACCCGCGGCGCCTCGTCCGCGCCGCAAGCGCGTGCGATCGCTGCGCCATCCACCGCCATGCTGCCGCCGCAGTCGCACACCAGCACCCGGCGCCCGCCGATCTTCATGTCTCTTGCTCCCTCTTCTCCCAACCACCGCAGTTTGACAGGCGCGGCGGCCAAGGCATAGTGACGTCATGGACTCCTACGAGCTCAAGCCCATCCCCGATGCGCCCTATCTGACAGAAGCCGTAACCGGCGTCGATCAGAGCGGCCAGGCGGTCGAGACGCGCGTCATCGTCGAGCGCCCGCTGACCCTGTTCCTCAACGCCCAGGAAATCGTCACCATGATGACGATCGGCGACTACCCCGATTACCTGGCGGTGGGCTTCCTGAAGAACCAGGGCATGCTGCTCGACGACGACGAGATCACTGCCGTCGACTACGACGACGATATCGGCGTGGTCGTGGTGCGCACCGCACGCGAGACCGACTACGAAGACAAGCTGAAAAAGAAGACGCGCACCTCGGGCTGTGCCCAAGGCACGGTCTTCGGCGACCTCATGGAAAGCTTCGAGTCCGTGCGCCTGCCCGAAGCCAGCCTGCACACCTCGTGGCTCTACGCCCTGTCGAAGACCATCAACACCACGCCCAGTCTCTATCTCGAAGCCGGCGCCATCCATGGATGCGTCTTAGCAAAGCAGGACAAGCCACTGATTTATATGGAAGATGTCGGGCGACATAATGCCGTGGACAAGATCGCGGGCTACATGTTCACCCACGACGTCTCAGCCGCCGACAAGATCTTCTACACCACCGGGCGGCTGACCAGCGAGATGGTCATCAAGACCGTGCAAATGGGCATCCCCATCCTCATCTCGCGTTCCGGATTCACCGCCTGGGGCGTAGAGCTTGCGAAGCAAGCCGGCCTGACGCTGATCGGCCGCGCCCGGGGAAAACGCTTCGTGGCGCTAGCCGGCGAGCACCGCCTGATCTTCGATGCAGATCCGGACGCCGTGGCGGAGGAGCCCGCACGCCATCGCCGCAAGAGCGGCCAACCGCTCGATGCCGAATAGCATCGCCGGCGTGCTGCTGGCCGGCGGCAAGGCGCGGCGCATGGGGGGCGGCGACAAGTGTTTGCGCAAACTTGCGGGCCAGCCCCTGCTCGCCCACGCCATCGCGCGGGCGCGGCCGCAGGTGGCGGCCTTGGCGATCAATGCCAATGGCGAGGCGGCGCGCTTCGCGGCCTTCGGGCTGCCTGTCATCGCCGATTCCATCGCCGATCACGCGGGGCCGCTGGCCGGCGTGCTGGCGGGCATGGATTGGGCGGCGGCGCGGGCCAGCCATGTCGCGAGCTTCGCCACCGATGCGCCGTTCTTGCCCAGCGATCTGGTGGCGCGGCTCGCCGCCGCCATCGCCGACGGCGCCGATATCGCCTGCGCGGCCTCGGGCGCACGCGCGCAGCCGGTCTTCGCGCTGTGGCCGGTGGCCTTGGCCGAGGAGCTGCGCCGGGCGATGCTCGACGAGGGTGTCCGCAAGGTCGATGTCTGGACCGCGCGCTACCGCCTGGCCGAGGTCGCCTTCGAGGCCGACGGCCACGATCCTTTCTTCAACATCAACGCGCCCGACGACCTGGCCCGCGCCGGGGACATTCTGGCCCGCATGGGCTAAGCTCACGCCATGTCCGCCCCACAGCAGACCATGGCGCTGGGCGTGGTGCTCGAGCGCCGGCCGATCGACCACCCCTGGGCCGCCTGGTCGTGGCGGGCGGTGACGGTGATTCCCGGCGCGGCGGCGCTGGCGCGCCCGCGCGAGATGCGCCGCGACGGCGATGTCGTGCTGTTCCACGCCGCCACCCTGCCCCTCGACCTGCATCGCAAGGAAACCGAGGGCTATCGCGTGAACCTGTCGCAGTCGCCGCCGAAAGTCTTCATCGGCCTGCGCCCCGCGGACGACGAAGAGGCGCCACCGCTGCCCTTCGTCGTCACCGCCTGCCCATACGAGGCCGAGGATTACGAGGTCGATAGCGAAGAGCGCGTCGAGGCCGTGACCATGCCGCCCGAGGTCGCCGCCATGGTCGGCCACTTCATCGACCGCCACCATGTCGACCAGCCCTTCATCAAGCGCAAGCGCAAAGGCGCGCGCCATGGCTGACGAGCCCGAAGATATCGAGGAAGAGGCGCAGGACGCCGCAGAGCCGTCCGATGAGGAGTTCATCGCCGCCTTGCCGCCTGTCGAGGAGCTGACGCCCGAGTCCGATTTCACCGCCTTCCTCGACCGCCGCGTGCCCGCCATGCTGCGCCGCGCGGCGCTGCGCAAGCTGTGGCAGAGCGACCCGGTCTTCGCCAATCTCGACGGCCTCAACGACTACGACGACGATTTCCGCACCTTAGGCGTGGGCCAAGTCGTGCGCACGGCCTACGAAGTCGGCAAGGGCTTCGTCAAGGCGGTCGACAAGATCGCCGAAGAGGCGGAGACGGACGTGGCGGAGGCGCCGCCGTCGGAGGAGGACGGCGACGAGACTGATGGCGAAGCCTAGACCCCGTCGCGGCTGATCTGCGCCAGGGTCAGTGGGGTCAGGTCTTTCATTTTAGCATATTCAAATAGTCGTCTGTTAAGAAGCTTCTTTCGCCAGGGTTAGCGGGATTATCGCGGCTGT
>CAZKTK010000031.1:0-13514 GCA_964555535.1 uncultured Rhodospirillaceae bacterium | reverse complement strand
TGTGGAACATGCCTTGCGGATAGAGATAGCGCGGCAAGCCATGCACCATCCATTGGTGGCGAACCTGGTCATCGTTGATGAACGTCACGGTCAGGCGCGCGCAGGGCTCTACATCGAACACGTTTCGGTCATAGCCGAAGGTGGTACCGGGATAGGCTTCGGCATAGCGGCGGCCGGCACGGACGGTGATCTCGACATCGCCCGAGACGGCGTCGCAGTCCTCGGGCAGGGTGTCGCGGTTCTCGTTCATCACCATGCCTTCGTCATCGAGAGTCATGGCGTGATGGTCGTGGGCGCTATGGTCCATTGCCGGCGCGTCGTCGGCGGCCGCGGCAACGGTGGTGCCGGGCGCGGCGCGAGCGATAGTGGCGATGCGGAACATGCGGTCGGGGCCGCGTTCCAGGGTGAAGGTCACGATATCGTCGGGTGCCAGCTCGCCGAGCTCAGCGCCCTCGGCGAGTTCAAGGTCCATGGTCATCGCGGGCCAGCCGATGGCGGCTATGGGATCGTGGGTCAGGTTCAGGCTGCGGCGGTCCTCGGCAATGCCGTGGATGACGCCGACGCCGACGGCCGGTTCCTCCTGGGCCAGCGCCGCACCGCCGAGGAGCAGGAGCAGGACGACGAGCACCCGCATCACGGTTGCCGCCGCCGCACAAGCGCGAACAGAACCGCGAGCAGGAGGCCGATATCGAGGCCGAACAGGATCGGCCGCAGCGTCGGCCAGGTCTCGGGCGCCACGTCGCCGAGCGCGCCGAGAGGATCGTAGCTCTGCCAAATGGGAACCCGCCCGGCATAGAAGGCTGGACTGAAATAGGGGCTCCAGTCGACGCCTTGCAGGCGCGGCAGGCCGCCATCGCCCAAATAGGATTCGTAGACGATGGCGCTGACCCCGCCACCGGGGCCGATGCCGTCATTGGTGACCGCCGGCTCGTGGTGGTCGTGCATCAGCCAGACCCCCTGGCCATAGCTGTGCAGGCCATCGTCGACGGTTTCCAGCAGCAGGTCCACACGTTGTGCCGGGGCCACCCAGACGACATCGCGTATCAGCTGCGCCGCTGGCGGCACGGGCACCCCGTCCGCATGGGTGAGGGTGACCTTGTGGCCATGGGTATGCAGGGCGACGCCCTCGGCGCCGCCATTGACCACGCGCAGGCGCACGCGCTCGTCCGGGGCCACCACGACAAGCGATTCGCGCGCCGTATAGGGAAAGGAGCGGCCGTTTAGCAGGAAATAGTCGGACGTGCGCTCGGTGATGTCGTAGCGCCGGTGGATATCCTGGATCACCCGCCTGGGATCGTTCGACTGCCGCACCAGATCGTGCATCTCGCGATCCACGTCCTGGTAATGGAGGTCGTATTCGCGGTCGTAGGCCTCATGGCTGGCCTGCGAGCGCACACGCACCTGCCCGGCGCCGATATTGAATGTCTGCACGAGGTTGCTGGGGCGGTTCTCCTCGACGATGAACATCGCCTGCAGGCCCATCAGGATATGCACCGCCGGCTGCACGTGGCAGTGATAGAACATGGTGCCCGCCTGGCGCGGGGTCATCTCGTAGGTGCGGCTCTCACCCGGCATTACCGGCATCTCGCCGGTTTGCGGCACGCCGTCATTGCCCTCGCCATTGGCATCCACATAGGGGTGGTCGACACCGTGGAAATGGATGGTGTGCGGCATGGTGTGGCTGTTTTCGAGCGTGATCTTGACATGATCGCCCTGCTCGACCCGGATGACCGGTGAGGGTACGCGCAAGGAGCGATGGGCGGCCGTGTCCTCGAACGTCTCGCTGGCCATGCCGCGGCTCTTCAGCGCGAACACCCAGAAGCCGGGTCGAATGCCCGGTGCGATGGCATAGTCGAGTGCCGGTCCCGGGCCATCCGGGGTGGCCCCGTTGAGCTCCGCCACCTCGAGGCGCAGGTGGATCTCGTCGGGATCGCCGTCGCCGTCGAGGTCCGCCCCTTTGACCACTGCGTCGGGCGCCAGGCGAGTGCGCATGAGAACATCGGCGGACACCGCATTGGTGCCTTTCACGAAGGCCGCGATCTCAGCCGGATTGTCCGGATTGCAGCGTGGCGAGGCCTCGATCGCGACGCCGTCGATCGTCTGAGCCTCGCGCCATTCGGGGAACGGCTCGCTGCAAATCGCTTCCGGGGCAATTTCAACGGGCGGCAGGCTTGCCGGCGGCGCGCGGTAGCCTGTCGCAAACTGGCTCGAAATGGCCTGTTGCCAGCTTTCCGGCCACCAGGCCGGCGGCGCCAGGACGACAGCGCCGGCACTGAGCGCCAACGTCAAGACGATGAGGACAAGCACCCTAAGCATCGGCTCTCACCGGACTGGCTCAGGCGGCAGGCTGCTTGCTCCGCCGCGTCCAATAATCGGAGAAGACATAAAGGAACACACCCAGCGCCAGGATTCCTATCACCCATTGAACGTACTTCATCGTGTCCGCTACGCCGACAGAAAATGGAAACACCGAGCGCAGCACTTCATCAGAGCCCGGCTTACGTGCGGTGACCAGGCCGATATAGCGCCCCTCTTCGGCGAAGCGATAGCGCACGGCCACGGAGCCGGTGGGATAGATCTGGCCCGGCTCGTAGAGCAGGGTCGCGGCCTCTATGGCATCGTCACTGCCGAGGTCTTCGAAAGTGGCATTGTTGCCGATCTCGTTGACGTCGCGAAGGATGCGGACGTCCATCTCCATCTCTCGCAGGGCGGTGTCGACCACATCGATCACGATGATCGCCTTGCCGGTGACGGGGATATCCTCGCAGAACTCGTTCGAGGCCCTCTCTTCGGGCAGGTAGCCCGCGAAGTGTGCCCGGTACGGCCCGACCTTCAAGATGCAACGGTCGTCTTCCATGCTGACGCCGCCATGGGCGAAAGCCTCGCCGCCAAGCGAAAAGAGCGCGACGGCGGCCAATGCCGCCGCGCCCCAGACTCGTGCCACGGTCACGAAGACGCTTCGAAGGTCGGCAGCATCGGACCGAAAATCTCGGCGGCGCGCCTGTTGCCGTCTTCATCGAAGAAGAACAGCACACCGGCGAAGCGGCTGTCCGGATCGTATATCAGGCGTGACAGCCGTTGCGTCTCCCACATGGCGTCGGAGGCATGCAGGGTGATGGACCGGCTTTCGCCCGCCGGAATCTCGCCGCCCGTGATGCGCAGGCCGCTCGGTGCGATCAGGTCGTGGGAATCGACCGGCTTCAGATCGAGCACCTCGTCGTTGATGAAACGCACATTGGCCGTGGCGAACTCGCCAAGCCGCAAGGCGCTGTCGGTATTGTTCGTGACTTCCACGTTGATGGTCAAATCGCGGCCGGGTATCTCGTAGCTGGCCCGCTCGACCTTCACCTCGACCGTCTGATCAGGGACGGGCAATGGCTCCACATTCACCCGCCCTGTCTGCAGCGGGATGGTGTTGGGATGCTCAGCCTCGGTCGAGAAAAAGCCATAGGCCACGACCAGCAATGTCCCGACATAGACGCCAACTGCCAGCTTGCGGTCCCGTGGCGTGATCATGTCGTCGGCATCGTCGCCGAGCTTGCGCACCTGGCGATAGCGCGGCATGAGCTGGCGGCCGCGGAAGAAGATCCAGTACACCAGCCAGGCCACGCCGGCGGCCATCCAAAAGGCATGCCAGCTGTAGATGGTGCCGAGATTATAGGTCTCGAGCTCGACCTCGTCGCCGGCAATGGTGGTGACCGTATTGTGGTAGTCCTCGAAGCGGCCCTCCACATCGACCCAGATGCCGGGGCCAACGAGCGGGCCGGCGTTGTAGACGTTTATCAGCGGGTGGACGTGGTAGCGGCCCGGCCGCCGCGCCTTGAGCCTCACTTCGTATTCGTAGACCCCGCCAAGGGCGAAGCTGGTCGAATTGACCATGTTGACGCCATTGACCGAGGATTCGAGACGCACGAAGGAGGGGCCCGGAACGCCGATGTTGAGGAAGGCCACATCGGGTTTCGGAATATGCTCCGGCCATGCCTGGGACGGCATGAACTTGCCGCGGACTATGAGTTCGTCGTTAACCGACACCGTGGCCGGGCCGATCTGCGTATCGAACCAATGGATGCCGCGCATGCGCAGGAAGGCTTCCTGCGCCTTCTCGCCATGGGCCAGGGTCTCGCCGGCGGTGACTGTCGCCAGGGCTGCTATCAGCCCGAGAGCTACTAGGTTTCGCATGATGCTCATACCCTCTTCACCCACATTTCGCGTGACAGGAACCAGCCGATACGGTTCCAGACGAAATACATGATTATGCAGACGAAGGCCGCGAAGAACGTGGTGATCGGCGTGACGTGCTCGCCGAAGGTGCGCAACGTGCCTTCCTCGATGATGCGGATATATTCGGGCGTGCCTGTGCGCACATACATGTAGCCCTGCAGGTCGGCCAATGACATCAGCACGCCGTGCCACTCGATGGATTCGTGGAAGGGCGCCAGCAGCGGCCAATTCACCGGATAGAAGATGCAGGCGAAAACGAAGCTTCCGAAGATGCCGGTGAACAGGAAGCTGCGCGTAATGACCAGCGTCGCATCCAGGACCAAGCCCATGGGAATGAACATTGCCGGCCACACCATGGCCATGGGGAAGTAGGCCCAGCCCACGAACTGTACGCTGCGGCTGATCCACATGCCGATGGTGATCAGCACCATGCAAGCCGTGGCGCCCCAGGGGATGCGGAAATTCTTCCACACCAGGTACTGGATGGCGGCCGGGAAGGTGATCAGCGTGATCGGCGTGATCAAGGGCCACCAGCGGCGGTCCTTCCAGTCGGTCCAGAAATCCCAGTCGCCGGCGGTCAGCATGAAGTGGATGTGGAAGGCCGCCATCAAGACGATGGCGATGGTCGGCAGCGCCAGGGCGTCGAAGGCAAGGTCGACCTTGCGCTGTTCGGCCTTGGTGGTAATGGCCGATTTCGCTCTTGGAACCGCTTTTTCGATGGCTGTGTAGTCCGCCATGATCAACTCCCTAGGCATGGCTGGGGCGCGAGCACGCTATGCGCGCGCGCCATTAACGATTGGCCCGGTGACGAAACTCGCGCTTAGGCGAGTTCGTCGTCGGGATCGTAGGCGGTAAGTTGGGTCATGCGCCGGAGTGCCTGCAGCAGCAGTCCGCCGAGCGCCAGTGCAGACCAGCCGAGCACCACGAAACCCCAATGGATGGGCGCCGCGAAGAGCTCTTCCATCCAGAAGAACGTGTGGCCCCACTCATTGTAGCCGAGGTTCGGCAGCATCATGAACGGGCCGGTCACGCCGATGACGAAGGGCACCGAAATGCGCTTGCTGAATTCGGGCAGGCGGGTCCGCGCATAGAGGAAGGAGGCGACGCCCGCGATCACGAACAGCGGCATGCAGAGATAGAAGAGCGGAATATGGCTCGGCGTGAAGTCGGTATCCCGGATCGCCACCTGATGCCATGAGGCATCCTGCTCGGCGAAGAAGCTGCCGGTCCAGTAGATGACGAAGACGTAAGCCAGGATGAACGAGACCAAGCGGAAATAGCGCCGCAGTTCCTCAGCCGGCGCAAGGGCATCGAGATTCTTGTCGCGGGTGACCCAGATATACCCCCATACGGAGCTGGCCAGCAGGACCTCGAAGATCCACTCGCCGAACAACAGGTTCATCCAGTAGGTCTGGAACTCCGGCTCGAAATAGTCGAGTCCGGCGGTCCAGCCGTATACCTGCTGATAGACCCGAATGCAGATGAACAAGACAGAGGTCAGCCCGAGGACGACCGCGATTTGTTTCCACGGGATCAATCGATCCGCGGGTCCTGCCTGGTCGGCGCTCTGTTCCGCTGCGACCTGCCCGGCCGCATGTTCGGCAACTGCCATAGTCCGACACCCCCATAACCATGCACAGGCCGTGCATGACACGACCAGTTTGCAAAATATCCCTACAAACGATACGGAAAATGCCATGCGACGACAAGTCAAAGATGGGATGGCAGCCTTGCGTATCGCTCATACAATTGTCGGATGCGCGTTTCTGTTGCTGTTGGCGGCTTGCGAGGAAGAGCCACCCGAGCTCGGCCAGCACGACTATGCCGAACTTCCCGTTACCGCATGCGATCCGGCGGAGAAATTGGGTAAGGTCGGAATAACAGACGGTTACGAAACCGCCGATGGCGTGGTGTTCAATGTGCGGACACCTGCCAATTACCGTCCGGATGTCGCGCATCCCTTGTTGGTGGTCTATGCGCCGGGCGGGCATGACGCTTTTGAAAACGAAGAACTCATACAACTGACACTGGAAGCGACGAGCGCCGGTTTCCTCATCGCCTATGCCGCCGATCGCCGCTTGGACCTCACTGCGATCGAGGATCTGGCGGAAATTCCGGCCGTGGTGGGGCGACGCTGGTGCGTTGATCTCGACCGTGTCGCACTCACCGGCCATTCGAGCGGCGGCCTGGTGGCGAGCGCGGTAGCCTTCTCCGATCACAGCAGTGGCCTTGCCGCCGCCATCGCGCCGAGTGCGGCCGGTATCACGGGAGCGCAGCTCAGCGAGCGGGATTGCCCGGCCCCGATGTCGGTGATGGTCATGCATGGGCGCCGCGATACCCTGTTCCCGCTTGCCAAAGGGCACGGCGCCGAAGCCGCGCGCTGGTGGGCGGGCTGCAATCGTTGCGACGCCGAGCCTGTGCCGAGCGGTCGCGGGGCCTGCGTCGCCTTCACTGGCTGCGCCGAAGGTGTCGAAACGCTCTATTGCGAAACCGATACGCCGCATACCACTTGGCCCGATCTCAATGGCCCGCTGATGGATTTCCTCGTTGCCGGGACAAAGGACGGCTGAGCACGCCGGGTTTGGCTTCGGCCGCAGCCATGCTACAAGGCTTGAGCGCGAGATTGGGGAGGGGGCATGGACGGCCTCGTACAGTTTGCCCAGCAGGTGGTCAGCGGGACCGCCATTGGCTGCGTCTATGCGCTTGTAGCGCTTGGCTTCGTGCTGATCTACAAGGCGACGGAGGTGGTCAATTTCGCCCAGGGCGAGTTGATGATGGTCGGCGCCTTCCTGGCCTACACCTTCATCGTGATAGCGGGGCTCGGCTTTTGGCTCGGCGCATTGCTGGCGCTGGCGGTAACGGCGCTGCTCGGCGGCGGGCTGGACCGGGTGGTGATGCGGCCGATGGTCGGCCAACCGGTCTTCGCCATCATCATGGTCACCATCGGCATCGGCTTCATGTTCCGCAGCCTGGTCAGCATGACTCCGGGCTGGGGCGTCGATACCTACACCATCGAAACCCCCTTCTACGGCAAGGTGGTGAACCTCGGCGATCTGGTGTTGAGCCAGGATCATCTGGCCATCATCGTTCTGACCATGGCACTGGTGGCCGTGCTGTTCGCCTTCTTCCGCTACACGCGCCTCGGTGTCGCCATGCAGGCGACATCGCAGAACCAGCTTGCCGCCTATTACATGGGAATTCCGGTCAAGACGGTCTTTTCCATGATCTGGGCCCTGAGCGCCGCCGTTGCCGCGTTTGCCGGCATTCTGCTGGCGCCGATCGCCTTCGTGCATGTCAATATGGGCTTTCTCGGCATCAAGGCTTTTCCCGCTGCCGTGCTCGGCGGTTTCGGCTCGATCCCTGGCGCGATCGTCGGCGGCCTCATCATCGGCATCGTCGAGGCGCTGGCCGGCTTCTACCTGCCGGAAGGCTTCAAGGACGTTGCCGCATATATCGTGCTGCTGGCGGTCCTGATCGTCCGCCCGCAAGGGCTGTTCGGCGAAATCGCCCGCAAGAAGGTGTGACGGCATGCGGTTCGTTTTCAAGACATCGTACGATCAGGACATCCGCATGGTGCCCCATGCGGGCGCGCTGTTCTGGTACGCCGCGCTCATCGTCGCTTTGATCGCGGCACCCCTGGTGCTCGACCGCTATCTCATCACGCAGGCAAGTTTCGTCGCCATTTACACCATTGCCGGCGTCGGGCTGATGCTGCTCTCGGGCTATACGGGCCAGGTATCCCTCGGCCACGCCGCCTTCCTTGCCGCAGGCTCCTATACCGAGACCATTCTTATGGAGGCAGGCTGGCCGTTCCTGCTTTCCTTGCCTTGCTCGGGACTTCTGGCGGGCGCGCTGGGCATTGTCATCGGCTTGCCGGCGTTGCGCCTGGCCGGCATCTATCTTGCCATCGCCACGCTCGCATTCGCCTTCATCGTCGAGGAGATCCTGGCGCGCTGGGAGTCGCTCACCGGCGGTACCAGCGGCCTGATGGTGCCGGAGCTGACCATCGCCGGGGTCTCGTTCTATGACGAGACCAATTTCTACTATCTCTGCGTCGGCGTGGCGGTGCTGGTGATGCTGGCGGCGATCAACCTGTTGCGCTCGCCCACGGGGCGCGCCTGGATCGCCATCCGCGACAGCGAGATCGCGGCCCAGAGCATGGGCGTGAACCTGGCCTGGTACAAGACCATGGCTTTTGCGATCAGCGCCGCCTTCACCGGGCTGGCCGGTGCGCTCTACGCCCATCAACTCAGCTATATCAGTCCGGAGAGCTACAATATTTTGCTGTCCGTGGAGCTTCTGCTGCTGGTCGTGGTCGGCGGGCTCGGCTCCCTGCACGGAGCGGTCTTCGGCGCCATCTTCATCATCGTCCTGCCCGAACTCATTGCCATGCTGCAAGGCATTCTGCCTGAGGCGATAGCCCAGCAGACCGGGCTCAAGTCCGGCGTCTTCGGGCTCGTCATCGTGCTTTTCATGCTTTACGAGCCGCTTGGCATCTATGGGCGCTGGCGCAAGATCAAGCACTACTTCGCCATGTTCCCGATGTATCGCAAGGCAACGTTCAAGCGGCAGAAATCGTACGTCAAATCGGATCGCTTGCGATGAGCCTGTTCGCGGTAGAGGGATTGAGCATGGCGTTCGGCGGCATCAAGGCCGTCGACGAACTCAGCTTCGCTGTGGAGGAGGGCGAGGTCTTCACCATCATCGGCCCGAACGGTGCGGGAAAGACCACCTGCTTCAACTTGATCAGCCGCATCTACGATGCCACGGCAGGGCGCATCACCTTCGATGGCAAGGACATCACGCGGGTGCCGCCCCATCGCATCACCGGGCTCGGTATTGCGCGCACCTTCCAGAACATCGAGCTGTTCGACAATGCCAGCGTGCTCGCCAACCTGCTTCTCGGCCGCCATGCCCACGCCCACGACCATAGCAATCTGTTGGCGGACATGCTGTTCCTGCCAGGCGTGCGCCGGGCAGAGCGTGAGCATCGGCGAAGGGTCGAGGACGTGATCGATTTTCTCGACCTGCAGCACTACCGCGACAGCCATGTCGGCGGCTTGCCTTACGGTGTGCGCAAGGTCGTGGAGCTCGGCCGTGCCCTGGCCAGCGAGCCGAAGTTGCTGCTGCTCGACGAGCCGTCTTCCGGTCTCAATACGGAAGAGACCGGCGACATGGCCTTCTGGATTTCCGACATCCGCCGCGAACTCGGCATCACGGTGCTGATGATCGAGCACGACATGAACCTGGTGGGCCGTGTGTCGGACCGGGTCCTGGCGCTCAATTACGGCCGCATGATCGCCATGGGCTCGACCGAGGAGGTGCGCGAGCATCCCGAGGTCGTCAAGGCCTATCTCGGCGAGTGAGGCGGAGGATGTCATGACCGAGCCGCTTCTGCGCTTGAGCAATGTGGAGACCAGCTATGGCCCGATCCAGGCCATACGCGGGGTCAGCCTCGAGGTGGCAGAGGGCAGTATCGTCACCGTGCTCGGCGCCAACGGCGCGGGCAAGACGACAGTGCTCAAGACCATTTCCGGTGTCATGGATCCGGACAAGGGCACCGTGCTTTTCGAAGGCGCGGAGATCCAGCGCCGCGATCCCGACAAGGTGGCGCGCCTCGGCATCGCCCATGTGCCCGAAGGGCGCGAGGTGTTTCCCTATTTGAACGTGCGCGAGAACCTGATGATGGGCGCCTATGCGCGGCGCGACCGTGACGCCATTCCCGCCGATCTCGAACGCATCTTCGGCTATTTCCCGGTGCTGGCGGAGCGCGGCGATCAGGAGGCGGCTAGCCTTTCGGGCGGCGAGCAGCAGATGCTCGCCATCGGCCGCGCGCTCATGGCGAAGCCGAAGCTGCTGCTGCTCGATGAGCCATCGCTCGGCCTCTCGCCGATCCTCATGCAGGAGATCTTCGCCATCATTCGCCGCATCAATACGGAAGAAGGCACCACCATGCTGCTCGTTGAGCAGAACGCCCACATGGCACTCGAAACTGCCCATATGGGCTACGTGCTTGAAGTCGGACGGATCGTCATGGAGGATAGCTGCGAGCGACTGCGCGAGCAGAAAGACATCCAGGAGTTCTACCTCGGCAAACAGGACGAGGGAGTGCGAGGGGAAAGGCGATGGAAGCGCAAGAAGCTGTGGCGGTAGAGCCGACTGTCGCGAGCCTGTTTCGCGAGAAGGTGCGCGAGGGCGGCGAGGCGGTCGCTCTGCGCGAGAAGGATCTCGGCATCTGGCGCTCGATCAGCTGGCGCGAGTTCGGCGAGAAGGCGCGGGCGCTGGGCCTCGGCCTCGTCAAGCTGGGCCTCGAACCCGGCGACAAGATCTGCGTCTTGAGCGAGAACAATCCCGAATGGCTCTACGCCGATTTCGGCGGCATCTGCGCCGGCGGCGTGGTCTCGGGCATCTACCCCACCGACGCACCCAACCAGGTCGCCTATATCGTCGAGAACTGCGAGGCGAAATTCCTCTTCGTGGAGGATGACGAGCAGCTCGACAAGGCGCTGGAGGCACGCGACCAGATGCAAGGTTTGGTCAAGGTGGTGGTCTTCGACATGGAAGGCCTGCACGATCTCGACGATGCGCTGGTCATCAGCCTCGACGAGCTTATGGCGCTTGGCGAGGCGCTGCACCGGGAGGACCCGGCGCTGTGGGACAAGCGCATCGATATGGCGCGGCCTGAGGACCTCGCCATTCTGGTCTATACCTCCGGCACCACCGGCCCCCCCAAGGGGGCGATGATCAGCCATCACAATCTCATCTATCAGGCGGTGAATTCGGCGCCGCTCTTGCCCATCGAGCCTGGCGAGGATCGCCTGTCCTTCCTGCCGCTCTGCCATATCGCCGAGCGCGGCATGGCCTATCTCTCGCTCTATACGATGGTGACGACCAATTTCGCCGAAGGCGCCGATACGGTGGCCGAGGACCTGCGCGAGGTGCAGCCGCGGGCGATGGTGGCGGTGCCGCGCATCTGGGAGAAGTTCTACTCCGCCATCACCCTTGCCGTGGCCGATGCGACCTGGCTGCAGAAGTTCGCCTATGCCAAGGCCATCGAGATCGGCCGCGCGGCTGTAGAGCTGGAGCTCGAAGGCCAGCCCGTGCCGGCCCTGCTGCGCGCCAAGCGCAAGCTCGCCTATTGGCTGGTGCTCAAGAACATCCGCCGCATGATCGGCATCGACAATTGCCACTGGATCGCCACCGGCGCCGCACCCATCGCGCCCGATCTGATCAAGTGGTACCTGGCCTTGGGCATGCCCATGCTGGAGGCCTACGGCCAGACCGAAAGCGCCGGCATCGCCACGCTGTCGCCGCCGGATGCCATCAAGCTCGGCACCGTCGGCCGGACCGTACCCCACGCCGAGGTGCGCATCTCCGACGAGGGTGAGATCCTGATCGGCGGCGACGTCGTCTTCATGGGCTATTACCGCAATCCGGAGAAGACCGCCGAGACCATTCGCGACGGCTGGCTGCATACCGGCGATATCGGCAGCGTCGACAATCAGGGCTATGTGCGCATCACCGATCGCATGAAGGACATCATCATCACCGCCGGCGGCAAGAACATCACGCCGTCGGAAATCGAGAACCAGCTCAAGTTCAGCCCCTATGTCTCGGATGCGGTGGTGATCGGCGACGGGCGCAAGTTCCTCACCTGTCTGGTCATGATCGACTATGACAATGTGGTGAAATTCGCCCAGGACAATGCCGTTCCCTTCACCGACTATGCCAGCCTGACGCGGGCGCCCGAGGTGGTGGAGCTAATCAATAGTGAGGTGGAGGGCGTCAATACGCGCTTCGCCAGGGTCGAGACCATCAAGACCTTCCGCCTCATCGACCAGCAGCTCGATGCCGAGGACGAGGAGCTGACGCCGACCATGAAGCTCAAGCGCAGCTTCGTCAGCAGCAAGTACAAGACCCTTATCGACGATATGTACAAGGCCGCCTGAGAGCGGCCCTGAACGGGAGGATCAATCGTGAAGACACTTGTTAAGCTCATTGCCGCCGCGGCCATGGTCTGGCCATTGGCCGCTGGCGCCGAACAGGGCATCAGCGAGGACGAAATCGTCATCGGCTCGCATCAGGACCTGAGCGGCCCGATAACCTTCTGGGGCGTGCCCGTGCGCAACGGCATGGTCATGGCGGTCGAGGAGATCAACGCTGCCGGCGGCATTCATGGCCGTCAGCTCAAGCTGGTGGTCGAGGATTCCGGCTATGATCCCAAGAAGGCCGTGCTCGCCACCCAGAAGCTGCTCAATCGCGACGAGATCTTCGTCATGGCCGGCGCCATGGGCACGCCCACCGTGCTCGCCTCCATGCCGCTGGTGCTGCGCCGCGGTCTGCCGCATGTCTTCCCGCTGACTGCGGCGGAGCAGATGTACGAGCCCTTCGACAAGCTCAAGTTCGCCCTCTTCGCGCCCTATTATCACGCCATGCGCGCGGGTACGAAGTGGATGGTGGAGAACCGCGACAAGTCCCGCGTCTGCGCCCTCTACCAGGATGACGAGTTCGGCCTCAACGGCCACCGCGGTGTGGTCGATCAGCTCGAGGCGATGGGCATGGAGCTGGTCGAGACCACGACCTACAAGCGCGGCGCCACGGACTTCTCGAGTCAGATCGCGCGTCTGCGGGCGGCGGACTGCGACCTCGTGGCCTTGCAGTCGATCATTCGCGAGACCGTCGGCTCCATGGCGGAAGCCCGCAAGATCGGCTGGGATGTGGATTTCCTGGTCAACCAGGCCGGCTATGCGCCTGAGGTCGTCATGCTCGGCAAGGAGGTCGTCGAAGGCCTCTACGCCATGGGCATGACGCCAATCCCCTATTACGATACGGCCAGCCCCGAGGTGCAGGCCTGGATGGATCGCTACAAGGCCCGTTTCGATATGGACGCGAACATCCAGGCGGTCGCCGGCTATCAAGTGATCCAGCTCACCGCGCTTGGCCTGCAGAATGCCGGTGCCGACCTCGACACCGACAGTTTCGTCGCCGGATTGGAGCAAATCCAGGACTACACCGACATGTTCGACTCGGCACCGGTCAGTTTTGGCCCGGAACGCCGTCTTGCCGCCGAGGTGACCTTCGTCAACCAGGTGCAGGGCGGGCGCTGGGCGCAGCTGACCGAGCCCGTCGGGTTCTGAGGCATGACGGCGGCCGCCGCCGAGCTGCATGAATCGGCTCTGGTCATCGACGGCCTGGTGATCTCCGACTGGGGCCCGTCGGTTTTTCGCGCCATGCAGGCGGGCGGCCTGACGGCCGCCAACTGCACCTGCTCGGTGTGGGAGAACACCGCCGAC
>CAZKTK010000030.1:0-13888 GCA_964555535.1 uncultured Rhodospirillaceae bacterium | reverse complement strand
GGTCTACCTCAACGACGTCGTCGAGACCGGCGGCGACAGCGCCATCCGCATCGTCTTCGCCGACGAGACGACATTTGCCCTCGGTGCCGAGGGCCGCATGGCGCTCGACGAGTTCGTCTTCGATCCGGGCACGGAATCGGGCACCTCGGGCTTTTCGGTGCTGACAGGCATGTTCATGTTCGTCTCGGGCGACATCGCCCACACCGACCCGGCCGACATGGTGGTGACGACGCCGGTGGCGATCATCGGCATCCGCGGCACCATCGCGGCCGGCGACGTCAACCCGCCGGGCGAAGAGGGGGCGTTCACGATCATCCAGGGCATCATCGAGATCACCAACGACGCCGGCAGCGTCATTCTCGACGAGCCCAACGAGACGACGACGGTTACTAGTTTCAACTCGCCGCCGAGCGAGCCGGCCATCCTGACCAATGACGAGGTCGATAACTTCTACGCCGAGCTTCTTGGCGTGGCACCGAATTTTCTGCGCGGCCCGGACGAAGAGACCGAAGAGGGCAGACTCGACGATGGCTTCGAGACGGAAGCGGCGGGCATCGTTGATCCTTCCACCTTTGAGGCTGGCGAGGAAGGCGATGTCCTAGGTGATGTGTTTGCTGCTGCCGGGATCTCGCGCGAGAGGTTGACGTCGGCCGAAATCCTGGTGCTGAGCAAGTTGCTCGGGCATGACGATTTCGATCTCGCGACCTTGACCGATGAGGAATTGGCGCTGCTCCGCGCATTGCTGGAGCGTGACGACTTCGATCACGACCTGAATATCGATCTCAGCGATCTGTTCGGTGGCACTGCCGGCGGCATCACAGGTGGTGGCGGCAGCTTCTTCGGCTTCGAGGACACCAGCGACGACGATCTTGACGGCGGCGGTGGAAGCCCCATCGATCCGATCGCGGGACATGGCGTAGCCGCCCCGGGTACCAGCGGGACCATCAATCCGCTGCCGCCCACCGGCGGTAGCGAAGATGGCGGAACAACGCCTCCTCCCACGCCCCAAGACCCCCCGGTGACGGAATTGCCGCTCAATCTGATCGGCACGCCGGGAAACGAGTCGCTGATCGGCGGCAATCTGAACGACACCATCGACGGCGGCGCGGGCGACGACATTCTCGGCGGCCTCGGCGGCGATGACAGCATTACCGGCGGCCCCGGCAATGACAGCATCGACGGCGGCACGGGCAACGACACCCTGCTCGGCAGCGATGGCCACGATTCGATCCTCGGTGGCGACGGCAACGATACCCTGCACGGCGATGGCGGCGACGACATTATTTTCGGCAGTGACGGAGATGATTCGATCACCGGCGGCGACGGTGCCGATACCATCTACGGCGGCGCGGGCGACGACACCCTTATCGGCGGCGACGGCATAGACGTGATCTTTGGCGGCGGCGGAAGCGACCTCATCATCGCCGGTGTCGGCGGCGGCGACGACTTCTATGACGGCGAAGCGGGGAACGACACCATCGTCTATCCCTCGGCCGTCAACCCGCTGCTGGTGAACATGTTCACCGGCCTCACGGTCGGCGGTGCCGAGATCGGCACGGATACCTTCGCCGGCCTGGAAAATGTCGGCGGCGGCCAAGCCAACGACATCATCATCGGCGACGACAACGCCAACATTCTTTTCGGCGATGCCGGCGCCGACGAGATCTATGGCAACGGCGGCGACGACGGCATCATCTTCGACGCAGACGACACCGTGGTGGACGGCGGCGCCGGCCTCGACAGCCTGCTGCTTTTCGGCAGCACCACCATGGACCTCACCGCGGTCGATCTGACCAACTACAACAGCATCGAAGCGGTGGACCTGACCACGCCCGGTGCCAACCAGCTGATCATCGACGGTGCCAGCCTGGTCGACCTTGTCGGCACAGGTTTCCTGGTCGTCTTCGGCGACAGCGACGATGCCGTCGAGGCAGGCAGCGGCTGGACCTTCGTCGCTTCGGGCACCATCGACGGCGAGCCTTTCACGGCCTTTGAACAGGACGGCGCGACGCTGATCGTCAGCGACGCCATGGATCAGACAGGCATAGAGCCCATCGCCTGGGCGCCGGAACTGACCGTCGCCCCGACATCCGGCAACGAGGACGAGCCCGTCGCGCTCGATATTTCCGCAACTCTGGTCGACACGGACGGCTCGGAAACGCTGTCATACCGAATCGAGAACCTGCCCGAAGGCGCAACGCTCTCCGCCGGCACGGACAATGGCGGCGGCACATGGACACTAAGCGAGGCGAATCTTGCCGGGCTCACCGTCACGGCGCCGGAGAACTGGGACCAGGACTTCACCCTCCTGGTCACGGCCATCTTGACCGAAACGGAGAATGGGGCAACGGCGGAAACCAGCGCCGACCTCCCGGTATCCATCACCCCGGTCAACGACGTGATCATTGCCGACGCCTTTGTGGCCGAACCGATATTCACGACGCCGGGCGACTTCACGATCGCCAGCATCAGCGTGACCCTGGAAGACCCCAGCGCGGATACGATCACGGTCAATTATCAGACTGTCGATGGCACAGCCATTGCCGGCACCGATTACGAAGCCACATCTGACACGCTCACCTTCCTACCCGGCGAGACAGAGAAGACCATCCAGGTCATCGTCTATGCCGATACCGAGCTGGAGAGCAGCGAGGCCTTCAGCATCGTCCTCGACACGCCCGTCAACGTCACTATCGGCGACGACACAGGCATCGCCACGATCACCGACACCACCATACCCGCCGTCCCCGCCGACGATGGCGATAGCGGTCAGGAAGCCCCCGGCGCGCTCGCCGCGGGCAACGTGCTCGATAACGATGCGCTCGGCACCGAAACCCTGGCCGCGCTTTCCGTCACCGGCGTTGCCTTGACCAGCGCCTATCCCGGCGGCGCAACCGAGAGCGTGCTGGGGAGCGTGCTCACGCTTGCCAGCAATGACGGTGCCTGGCGCCTGGCGATCGACCTGACCAACGGCGACTACACATTCTTCCTCGATGGCGCCATCGACCACACGGGCGGCGACACTCTCGACATCGACTTCGAATACCGGATCGAATCCCAAAGCGGGGTGATCTCGGACCCGGCCACGCTGACGGTTACGGTCGGCGACGATGCGCCCTTGGCCGTGGCCGACACGGCACTCGACGTAGTCGAGGGTTCGGCGGCGACAGCAGGTGTCAACCTGCTGGCCAATGACGACCTCGGCATCGACGGCGGTACGGTTACCGAAATCGCCTACACCGACAGCAGCGGCTTCGCCCAGACCGCAGCGGTCAGCGGGGGTACGCCAACGGCGGTGACCACCCAGACCGGCCAGCTCAGCGTCTCGAGCGATGGCAGCTGGACCTTCGATGCGAACGCTCCCGCCGACCATAGCGACATCGCCTTCGATTTCACGACCGATTTCGAAAGTGTGCCGCCGGCCGAAGGCACGCTTTTGGGCACGGCAGCCATCGACGCCGGCATTCTCAAACTTACCACCACCGGCAACAATCAACTCGGCAGCTATGTCATCGATGACGGCTTCGAGGCACTGACCTCCTTCCAGGCCAATTTCGACCTCCTCATCGGCGGTGGCAGCGGCGCGGATGGATTGAGCTTCAGCTATGGTGATCCCGCCAACGCCGCGAACGCAGGCGAATGGGGGACGGGCGGCGGCATCACCGTGAGCTGGGACACCTGGGCCAATCCTCCCAGCGATCCCGGCAACGACATGGAGCTCTGGATCGGCGGCGTATTCATCGACCGCGTCATCCTGACCGATCCGATCGGCTCCAACACCTTCGTGCCGGTCGAGATCGTCTATGACGGCGATACGATCACCGTGACCCACAACGGCGAGATCGTCTTCGATTCGGTCCGCGTCACAATCGATATGCCGGCAGGCTCGGATTTCATCTTCGGCGCCAGGACCGGAGGCGCGACCAACAATCATTGGGTCGACAATATTTCGATTTCCGGCGTCCAGGGTCAGGACACGGTTGCGGAAAACTTCAGCTACACGGTCACCGATGGGGATGGCGACAGCGCGACGGCGATTCAGGCGATCAACATTGCCGACGACGATGTGGCACCTGTGGCCGCGGACGACGGGCCCGGTACGACCAACGATGCCGGCAACGTCGTCGAGGATCGCGTGCCGTCCGGTGGCGAGGGCGGTCCCATTTTCTCGGCCAATGTCGTTTCCGACAGCGTGCTCGACAACGACACCACCAGTACCGACCCGCTTGCCGGCCAGCCGATCGAGGATGTGAATTATATCGGGCCGGATGCAGGCGTCACCAAAACGCTTCAAACCAATGAAGGCAACAATCCGGAGCTGCTGTTCGAAAGTGGCACCAAGTGGTACCTGACCGTCGATCTGGTTACCGGCGACTACAATTTCATTCTCGAAGAGCCCTATGATCACGGCGGCGCGGATGACGGCGCCAATGTGGATACCTCGCAGACCTTTGCCTACACACTGGTTGACGAAGACGGCGATGCCTCGGTGGCAACGCTCACCATCGGCATCGAGGACGACGTGCCGTTCGCCATTGAAGGCGACGCTATGGACGTCAACGCAGTGTCGCCAGGAGGAGAGCCCGGAGGGCCGTTCAACGGCGACAATCTTCTCGGAGACGATGATATCGGCGCCGATTCCAGCGGTGCGGAGGTTGTCTCGATTGCCTATGACGGCGGCGCCAGTTCGGCGGCGGTGCCCTCGGGCGGCGGCGTCAACGTCCCCACTGCGCTTGGCGGTTCGCTCACCGTCAATGCGGATGGCTCCTGGACCTACGACCCGCCAGCGGACGGTGTATTGATCGGGACCTTCAACGACGATTTCACCTACACCATGACCGACGGCGATGGTGATACCTCCACCGCCGCCCAGACCATATCCGTTGACTTTTCACCACCCGAGTTCAATGGCCTCGACGGCAGCAGCGGCCTCACTATCAACGGCATCGACTTGAACGACTATAGCGGGTGGTCGGTATCGGACGCAGGCGATGTCAACGGCGACGGCTATGACGATCTGATTGTCAGCGCACACTCTGGCGACGGCGCCGGCAACGCCTCAACCAATGCCGGCGAGAGCTATGTGATCTTCGGCAATGGCGGCACATGGAACGGCGGCGTGCTCGACGCATCGGATCTCGATGGCAGTAACGGCTTTGTGGCGTTCGGCGTCGATGATTATGACGCCACAGGGAGATCGGTGTCCTCGGCGGGCGACGTCAACGGCGACGGTTTCGACGACCTCATTATCGGTGCCCCCACCGCCGACGGCCTGGGCGAAAGCGAGTATGACATCGGGCAAAGTTATATCGTCTTCGGTATGGCGGACTGGTCGGGCGCGCCATCAATCGACCTGGCGACGCTTAACGGCAGCAACGGCTTCCGCCTCGATGGTGATCGCAGTTACGACCGCAGCGGCACCTCGGTCGCTTCCGCCGGCGATGTCAACGGCGACGGCTTCGACGACGTGATAGTCGGTGCGCCCAATGCCGACGTGGATGGCGACTATGTTAATGCCGGCGCCTCCTATGTGGTGTTCGGCAAGGCCGACTGGACCGGTATCGGCAGCCTCGACCTGGGTACGCTTGACGGCAGCAATGGCTTCGAGGTCCTCGGCATCGACGGCTTTGACAACAGCGGCAGATCGGTCAGCACGGCCGGCGACGTCAACGGCGACGGCTTCGACGACTTCGTTATCGGTGCGCATTACGCCGACCCTGACATCTTCTCCGGGGGCGAGGCCTATGTGGTATTCGGCAAGGCTGACTGGACGGCAGATGCGAGTTTCTACCTCGCCGACTTAGATGGCAGCAACGGCTTCTGGCTGGAAGGCGCCGCCCCAGGTCATAACGCCGGTCGCACCGTTTCCTCCGCTGGCGACGTCAATGGCGACGGCTATGACGACCTCATCATCGGCGCCCCCCAGGTCGACGGCGAAGGCGCGCCCGACACCGCCGGCTATACCCATGTCGTATTCGGCAAGGCGGACTGGTCGACCACGCCGAGCCTGGACCTGGCGGCGCTCGGCAGTGCCGGCTTCACGATCGTCGGCGCCACCGATGGTGATTGGACCGGCGCGTCCGTCAGCAGTGCCGGGGACGTCAACGGCGACGGCTTCGACGACATCGTCATCGGCGCCCGCTATGCCGATGTCCAAACCGGCGCTGCCTATGTCATTTTCGGGAAGGAAAGCGGGCTTAGCGGCACCATCGATCTCGCGACACTCGACATAGGCACCGGCTTCCGCATTGACGGCCTTGATTCCGGCGATAGGGCCGGTTACGCGGTAAGTGCAGCAGGCGATGTCAACGGCGACGGCTTCGACGACCTTATCGTCGGTGCTCCAGGCGGCGATTCCTATTCGCCCTACGGCTATGATTTTTACGACGAGGGTGAGACCTATGTCATCTTCGGCGGCGACTTCGCGGGCGCCGTCACCTTCGTCGGCGACGAGAACGACAATACGCTAACTGCGGGCACCGCGGCGGCCGAAACCTTCGTTGCCGGCGATGGTGCCGATGTGCTTTCCGGCGGCGGCGGCGCCGACGTCTTCCGTGCCGGCCGGGGCGACGACCAGATTACCGTCGGCGGAGACCTGCCGCTCAAGGTGGATGGTGGCTCGGGCATCGATACGGTCAACCTCGATGCCCTCGGCGCCACAATCGACTTCACGGCCATTGCCGACAACGCTTTCGTCGATATCGAGAAGATCGATCTCGGCGGCGCCGAGGCCAATCGCGTTTTCGTTACCAAGCTCGACGTCTTGGCCCTGGCCGGGTCGAACGGCGATTCATTCGATGACAACGCGATCCTGATCAAGGGCGATGCCGAGGATTCGGTCACCCTGCTAGGGACTTGGACGTCGGAAGGCACAGTTCTGGACCCGCTCGGCGAGACGGGCAGCTATACCAAGTACACGGATGGGGCTGCGGCAGTGTTCGTTCTGCAGTTGCTCGATGTCGTTCTGGCGGCGAGCTTTGATCTGTCGTCTCTCGACGGCGGCAACGGCTTCCGACTCGACGGTGTTGACATTGGTGACATAAGCGGCGCCGCGGTTGGCTCGGCCGGGGACATCAACGGTGACGGATATGACGACGTTCTCGTCGGAGCTTTCAGAGCCGACGCCGACGGCAAGGACCAGGCCGGCGAGACCTATGTAGTATTCGGCGCGGCGAGCGGCTGGGCGGCGGACCTCGACCTTGCGGACCTTGATGGTCTCAATGGCTTCCGGCTCGACGGAATCGATGCTGCCGACTTCAGCGGCGCGGCGCTGAGCTCGGCGGGCGATGTCAACGGTGACGGCTACGACGACCTGATCATCGGTGCGCCCGGCGGGGATCCGGACCTCGCGTTCGAGATATACAATCAAGGCGAGACCTATGTCGTGTTCGGCAAATCCGACTGGTCCAGGACCGCGATCCTCGATCTTCTGGACCTCGACGGCAGCGACGGCTTCCGCCTAGATGGGATCGCTGCATATGACCGCAGCGGTACGTCTGTCAGCTCCGCGGGTGATGTCAATGGCGACGGCTTCGGCGATGTCATCATCGGAGCACGCTTTGCCGACGCGGATGGCAATACCGACGCCGGCCAGACCTACGTGGTGTTTGGCAAATCCGACTGGTCGGGAACCGCGAGCCTCAACCTACTGGATATCAACGGCAGCGACGGTTTCCGCCTCGACGGAGTCGATTCGTCCGACCAGGCAGGCTGGGCCGTGAGCGGCGGAGGCGATGTCAACGGTGACGGCTACGACGACATCGTTATCGGAGCACCGATAGCCGCCCCCGACGGCAAATCCAGCGGGGGCGAGACCTTTGTTGTCTTCGGCGGCGACTTCACCGGCGCCGTCACCTTTGCCGGCGACGAAAATGACAACGCACTGACCGCCGGCACCACGGCGGCGGCGGCGCCGATGTATACCGCAGCGGCGCCGGGGATGACGAGATCCATATCGACGACACGGCGTTCCAGCACATAGACGGTGGCGGCGGGTTCGACACCCTGATCATCGACACTACCGATCTCGATCTCGATTTATGGTCGCTTCCCAACAACGTCATAGATGGCATCGAGAGGATCGATATGACCGGCGCTGGAATCAACCAGATCGACATCGATCTTCAGGATCTGTTGGCCCTATCGGACGAGACTAACGATTTGTTCATCGATGGTGATGTCGGAGATAAAGTGCTGATGTATGATATATTCAGCAATTCAGGCCAGATCACGGTCGGTGACGTTACCTACGACCAATGGACGATCGCAGGTACGGATGGGGTGCTTAATATCGATACCGATGTCAACGCCGCCATAGAGTGAGTTGGGTAGCAATAGGTTATTTCCCGAACCTGACCCTCGCCTGGCAAGACAATATGGTTGAACCAGGTCCGGCAGACTTGGTTGCCATCTGCGGATTAGCCCATTTCGGCAAGGCCGGGGGGACCGCGCCGGATTTCTAAGTTCATGAGCCTGGGCAACCATTGCTATGTCGAAGAATTGCTCCTGCCGGTTCGCCTCCAGCTATTGCGAGAGCGCTTACTTGGCTCAGATGGTCATCAGGTGAGCCGTGTCGAGCCGGCACTAATCGGTCAGGATGAAGCGGCGGAAGAAGCTGACTTGGGCGCGCACCAGCGCCAGCATATTGAGAAATTTGGTCGAGATACCCAATTAACCGCGACACGCTCTAGTGGCAGATGATCATTGATTGGGCCAGTCCTCAAGACCTGTGTCGAATATCGCTTTTGGTGCTTGAGACCCAGAATCCTTCTTGGTCGCTCGTCTGGGGATGTTCACGCCGGGGCGTGGGCATCAGGCCGACCTCTTACAGTCGGTTCAACCTTGCGAGGGAAGCGTGCAAAAAAATCGTCACCTTAGCAGTGATATTTAGGGTTCTGTACAGATAGGGTAGTCCCCCGGCATGGCGCCAAGCTATCTACCCCGTATTGCTCGCATAGGGGTTCTTGCCGCCGCGGAAATTGAGGCGGATCGGCGTTCCGAGCAGGCCGAAGGTGTCGCGCAGCTCGTTTATCAGATAGCGGCGATAGGATTCGGGCACGCCCTTGGGCCGGTTTACGAAGAGCGCCAAGGTGGGCGGCCGCGCCGAGACCTGGGTGAGGTAGCGCATTTTCACGCGCTTGCCCTTGTCCATGGGCGGCGGGTGATGGGCCAGCACCCCTTCCAGCCATTGATTGAGCTTGGCCGTCGGCAGTCGCTTGGCCCAGACCTCGCGCACCGCGAACGCCGCCTCGAGCAGGTCGTCGAGGCCCATACCGTCGCGAGCCGAGATCGGTATGGCGCGCAGGCCACGCAATTGGGGCAGGGCGGCTTCCACCTGTTCCGCCAGCTGGCGGCGGACCACATCGGGATGCTCGATCAGGTCCCACTTGTTGGCGGCAATCAACGGCGCCCGTCCTTCATTGGCAATGAGCGAGGCGATGGTCAGGTCCTGGCGTTCGAGGGAATGGGTGACATCGACCATGAGGACGGCCACGTGGCAGGCTCGTATCGAGCGCAGCGAATCGCCGACCGAGAGCTTTTCCAGGGTCTCGACGACACGCGCGCGCTTGCGCATGCCCGCAGTATCGACGAGTACCACGTCGCGGTCGCGCCAGCGCCAGGGAATTTCGACCGCATCGCGGGTGATGCCCGCTTCCGGCCCCACCAGCAGCCGCTCGCCGCCGAGCAGGCGGTTGATGAGTGTCGACTTGCCCACATTGGGGCGTCCTACCACGGCGATGCGCAAGGGACCCTCGCCGTCGTCATCGACGGCCTCGCCGGCATCCGCCTCGAGCGCTGGCAACGCGGACACCAGGGCCGCGTAGAGGTCTCCCATGCCCTCGCCATGCTCGGCGGAGATTGCCACCGGCTCGCCCAGGCCGAGCGCCCAGGCCTCGGCAACGCCGGCATCGCCGGCCTTGCCCTCGGCCTTGTTGACCACCAGCCGCAGGGGCAGATCGTGGCGGCGCAGCCAGTCGGCGAAATGGCGGTCGAGCGGCGTCAGCCCGGCGCGGGCGTCCGTGACCATCAGCACCAGGTCGGCCTCGCCGAGCACGGCTTCGGTACTGGCCTGCATGCGCGCTTCCAGGCTGTCCGCATCGGCGTCCTCAAGGCCCGCCGTGTCGATGACGCGAAACTGTGACGGCCCCAGCCTGCCAGCCCCCTCGCGCCAGTCGCGCGTGACCCCGGGCCGGTCGTCGACCAGCGCCGCACGACGCCCCACGAGGCGGTTGAAAAGGGTCGACTTGCCCACATTGGGGCGGCCAACGATGGCTATGGTGAGTGCCATGGCGCGCTCTAACGAAGCGCCAGCAGATCGGCCCCCATGGTGAGCAGGTAGAGCGTGCGCTCCGCCACCACCGGCGACACGCGCACCCCCTCAGGCAGGGGCTGACGCCCGAGCACCTCGCCGTTGTAAGGCGAGATCGCCACCGCGTCTCCGTCGCTGCCGACCACCACCAGGCGGTTGCCCGCCAGTACCGGGCCGCTCCAGACGATGGGGCCTTTGCGATCCTCCGGGTCGCTGTAGCGGGGCAGGCCGGTAACCCAGCGAATGCCGCCATCGCTGCGCCGCAGACAGGCAACCTGGGCGTCAGTCGTCACCACATAGAGATAGTCGCCCGCCACCCACGGCGTTTGCGCGCTGGGGACCTCTCGCTCCCAATTGCGCAGGCCCGAGCGCAAATCGATCGCCACCAGCCGGCCGCTCTGGCTGACCACGATAACCAGGCCGCGGTCGATCACCGGGTCGGCATCGATATCACTGAGATTGGTGCGCGATCCAAGGCGGCCCTGGAAGATAAGCGAATCCGACCAGGCCAGCCGGCCGTTCTCGACCCGCAACGCCACCACCTCGCCCGAGGAAAAGGAGGCGACCACGAGATCGCCGCTGACGGCAGGTACGGCGCTGCCCAGCAGGCCGGCGGATTCGCCGATGCCCTCATGGGTCCACAACAGGCTGCCATTGCCGGCATCGAGCGCGTAGAGGCGATTGTCGAAGGTGTTCACGAACACTCGGCCGTCTGCCACCGCGGGGGCCGCACGTAGTGGCACGCCCACCTTGAACGACCAGACGTTGCTGCCGTCGGCCGCGGCCATGGCGACCACGTTTCCGAATGCTGTCGTGGCGTAGACGATGCCATTGGCATAGGCGACGCCGCCGCCAAGGCTGGCTTCGTCGTCCTCATCCTCGGGGATCAGCTCGCGCCGCCAGGCGGAACTGCCATCGGCGAGCGAGAGCGCCACCACGGTCGATTCCGCATCGAGCAGGAAGACCCGCCCGTCGGCGACCACAGGCGGCGACAGGATCAGATTGTCGTCTGTCTCGCCTTCGCCCACCCTGCGCTGCCAGGCGACGGCGAGGCTGTCGCCGACGTCAAGGTGATGCAGGGCATGGGCCGGCGTGCCGCCGGGCACAGGCCAGGCCGGGTTGACGAAAGGCCGCGGCAGGCGAACCGTTTCCGTCGCCAGGGCGGGATCGGGCTCAAGGGCGCGCTCCAGCACCAGGACGGATATCCGCTCGCCGGGCAGGGGCTTGCCTTCCTCGTCGCCGCCGAGCCACGTCTCGCCGCAACCCGCGAGCGCGAACAGCGCAAGCAATGGCGCCGCGCGCCCGATTGTCGGCCAGATGTTCACTGCGGGCCGAGCGCGGCCAACATTTCGCCCGCACGCCGTTTGACGCCATCGGGCACGCCCGCTTCTTCACCCAGGGCGGCAAACAGCGCCCTTGCCTCGTCCTTGCGGCCGGCCTGCACGGCGGCGACGCCCTGCATTTCCCGCGCCATGTGCTGCCATGGCCCCACGGTCGCGGCCAGCGGCTGCAAGCGCTTCTCCGCTTCGGCGATGAGCCCGTCATCGAGCAAGGCTCGCGCCGCGAGCAGCCCCGCCAAATCGCGCAACGCGGCGTCGCCGTCGCCGGAGGCCGAGATCGTATCGTAGACCGCGATGGCTCCCTTGCCGTCACCGGCTTGGGCTCTGGCCGCGGCCTCGCGCAGTCGCGCCAGCACGCCATAGGTCGAGCCGGTATCTTCGGCGAACTTGGCGAAGGCGCTTGCCGCTGCGTCGTAATTCCCGCTTCTCGCGAGATCCGACGCCGCCTCGAAGCGTTCGCCGCTGTCCAAACGCTGACCGGCGTCATATTCGCGCCAGATATTGTAACCCGCCGTACCGCCCACGATGAGCACGACGGCGCCCACAATGAGCCAGCGGTAGCGCTGCCAGAGCGCCATAGCTTGATCGCGACGAACGTCTTCGTCGACTTCCTTAAAGATGTCGGCCACGGCCCGGTTCCCGAATGCGCGTGAAAAGGGGGCGACAGCCTATAGGCAGCACCGATCAAAGGCAATCTGAACGGTACATTCGAAAGCAATCTGTCACGAAGATTGACCCAGGTGCAGCACCTGCTTCACTATGCTGGCGTAGTCGAAGGAATACAGGTGGCCATGGGAGATCTTGTCGACCTCACGTCCTACCGCCGACGCAAGCGGAAGGCCGTGGTGTATTTCTCTCGTGGCGAATTGAACAAGCTGTTGAGCCTGTTTAGTCGCCGGGTGCTGTTGGGGGAATGGCTCGACTACTCCATCGACACGGTGGAGGGATACGCCGCCTTTTGCGTCTATCGGCGCGCCCATGACGCGCCGCTCTACGAAATCGTCCGTCTGGCGCCGTCCGCGCAAAACAAGGGCGACTACGTCGTCCTGCATCGCGGCCAAACCATGCGCCGCGGCCGCTCCCTTGACGAAGTGCTCGGCGTTCTCTCCAAACCCCTGCGCGCCGTGCGCCGCTGAGCTATCTCACGCCTGATCCGGGTCGAGCATGCGATGCAGGTGGACAATGAAATAGCGCGTCTCGGCGTCGTCGACGGTGGATTGCGCGGCACCGCGCCAGGCCTCCAGAGCGCTGGCGTAGTTGGGATAGACCCCGACCATATCCACGGCTTCGGTATCGACGAACTCGACGGAGTTCGGATCGGTAACCTTGCCGCCCAGTACCAAGTGCAAGAGCTGTTCCGCCACTGCGAGTCTCCTGTTGTCGTTGTTGCGCCGCGCTTCCCGATGCCGGCGGCCGCACTTGATGGAATATGGAGGCCGCGGCGCCGCCGACCAGTTGGATAAGGGCAAATGAGCCTTTATCGCCAAGCCCTGGTATAAGCTGTGGTGGGGAGGAGCGCTGTGTCCGAGATAGGCACATGGCTTGGAAAGCTTGGCCTTGAGAGATATGCCGACGCGTTTACGGCCGAGGAAGTCGGTCTCGATCAGCTCAATGCGCTGACCGAAGCGGACCTCAAGTCCCTGGGTCTGCCGCTCGGCCCGCGCAGGACGATACTCGAAGCGGCTCGGGAACTGGACGCGGATGCGCACCCTTCGGCGGATGATACCCCGCTACAGGATGCCGAGCGGCGCCAGATCACGGTCATGTTCTGTGACCTGGTCGGCTCGACGGCGCTGGCCGAGCAGATCGATCCGGAAGACCTGCGGCGCCTTCTGCAGGCCTATCAAAAGGCCTGTGGTGCCGTGATGGACGCCTATGCCGGGCACGTCGCGCAATATCTCGGCGACGGATTGATGGTCTATTTCGGCTGGCCGGCGGCGCATGAAGACGATGCCGAACGTGCGGTGATGGCCGCCATCGAGACCCTGGAAGCCGTGAAATCGGTGTCGGCGCCGAAGCCGCTGCAAGTGCGAATCGGCATTGCCACGGGCCCGGTCGTGGTCGGCGAGACCGCCTCGGGCGATGCGGCCATGCCGAAGCTCGCGGTGGGCGAGACGCCGAACCTGGCGGCCAGGCTGCAGGCCCTGGCCGGCGCGGATGAGATCGTCATTGCCCCGGCCACGCGGCTCCTAGAGCGTTTCACAATTTGAGGGAATCGCAATTGGGATTCCCGTTTGTC